>NZ_JAYGII010000010.1:0-86718 GCF_034931365.1 Natronospira elongata | reverse complement strand
TTCTGGAAGTTGAAGGCGCTGGGTAAAGGCATGGATGGCCTCCTCAGGTCTGTACCTGGCGTTTCGGATGGCACCGTAGGAGCGAATTCATTCGCGATGGGTCCTTCGTTTGCCGCGGTGCCGGATTCCGGCCACGATCGCGGATGAATCCGCTCCTACGATTGTTGATTACCCAATTGTAGCAATGCATTTCAGCTCGATGGCAATCGGCGTGGGCAGACGATTGATCTCCACCGTGGTGCGGCAGGGCTGGTTCTCCGCAAAGTATTCGGCATAGACCTTGTTATAGGCCTTGAAGTCCCGGGGAATATCGGTCAGAAAGACAGTCACGTCCACCAGCTGGTCCCAGCCGGAACCCGCTTCTTCCAGAATATGGCGCACATTCTGAAACACTGAATGACACTGGGCCTCGATGTCGTAGTCCAATACATTGCCCTCATCGTCCAGCGTGACCCCGGGAATGTCCTTGCTGGTGGCCGAGCGGGGACCGACACCGGAGAGAAACAGCAGATTTCCCACTCGCCGCGCGTGGGGGTAGAGCCCCACCGGCTTGGGGGCCTTGCCGCTGTTAACAATACCGTTCTGATCGCTCATGCCATGCTCCTGAATGTTTAGTAAACAGTTCCCAGTTCCCAGTGAACAGTGGGCCCTTGCCCACTCAGTTGAGTACTGTTTCCTGACAGGCTGTTGCCTGATTGAGACTTGAACTTGCCGGGGCTTCGCCGAAGTGGCAAGGCAAGATTCTTGCGTACGGCCCCTCTGCTCACTGGGAACTGTTCACTTTCATCTTTCATTAAATTCAATCGTCACGTTCTTGGGCTCGGTGAAAAAGCGCATGGCTTCCCAGCCGCCCTCTCGACCGACCCCGGATTGTTTCATCCCGCCCATGGGCACACGCAGGTCTCGACGCATCCAGCAGTTAATCCAGACCAGGCCGGACTCGATATCGCGGGCCAGACGGTGGGCCCGTTGAATGTCGCGGGTCCAGATGCTGCAGGCCAGGCCATAATCCACCCCATTGGCGATGGCCAGCGCCTGGTCTTCATCGTCGAAGGGTAGCAGGCTGACCACCGGGCCAAAGATTTCCTGCTGATTGGTCCTGCAGGTCGGATCCAGGCCTTCGATGACGGTGGGCTCGATGAACCAGCCCTGCTCACAACGACCGGCGACCTTTGCCGGCTCGCCGCCGCAGAGGATAGTGGCGCCATCTTCTCGCGCCTGTTCGATGCAGCCCAGGACCTTGTCGTAGTGAGGCCTGGACACCACCGCGCCCTGGCGGGTCTCCGGCAGGGACGGGTCGGCCGGTGTCAAGGCTCGGGCGCGGGCCACGAAGGCGTCCCGGAATGGCTCGTAGATGGAGCGTTGCACCAGCAGGCGGGATCCGCACAGACAGATCTGACCCTGATTGGCGAAAGCCGCCCGCAGGGTTTCGTCCAGGGTTCTGTCCCAGTCGCAGTCCTCGAACACCAGGGTCGGGTTCTTTCCGCCCAGCTCCAATGACAGCTTCTTGAACTGGGGGGCGGCCACTTGCGCAATGCGGGCGCCGGTAGCGGTTCCGCCGGTGAAGGAAATGGCCTTGATTGCCGGGTGACTGACAAGCCGGGCGCCAATCTCGGGTCCGCGGCCGTGCAAGATGTTGAGGACGCCGCTGGGCAGGCCGGCCTCGATGCAGAGCCTGGAGAACAGCCAGGCGGTCTTGGGGGTGACTTCCGAGGGCTTGCCGATCACGCAGTTGCCGGCGGCCAGCGCGGGCGCGATCTTCCAGGTAAACAGATACAGAGGCAGATTCCAGGGCGAGATGCAGGCCACCACCCCATGGGGTTCGCGCAGCGTCCAGTTGATGGCCCCGTCTTCCATGAGATGGGACTCACTGGAAAATTGACTGGCGGCGGCGGCAAAGAAACGCAGATTGGCTGCGGCACGGGGGATATCCACTGAACGAGCCAGGGCAATGGGTTTGCCGGTATCCTCGGACTCGGCGGCCGCCAGGGCCTCAAGATCCCTTTCCACCAGATCGGCCAGGCGATTCAGCCAGCGGGCCCGTTCCGGGGCCGGGGTATGGCGCCAGGCCGGGAAGGCTGCCTGTGCCGCCGTTACCGCCGCATCAAGCTCGGCCTGTCCGGCGTCCGCAATTCGGCCCGACACCTGCCCTGTGGCCGGCTCGAAATTGTCCAGCCATTCGTTTGAGCCTCTGAGCTCGCCGGCAATGTAATGCTCGATCTGATCCATTGCTGTTTCTCACGGTGGGGGGCATCAGGGAACCGCCGGATTTATCCCGCCGCAGGAGCGGATTCATCCGCGACCTTTGCCCGCGGGGGGCGTGATCGCGGATGAATCCGCTCCTTCGGTCTGGCTATCTCCACAGTTCTCAATATCCCCGGTACTGAATGAGCCCCTGTTTCAGGTGTTGGCAATGTTGCCTCTCAGATACCCTTGGTTCGCCCGCCATCCACCGGGATGCTGACGCCGGTGATGTAGGCGGCCGCCGGGGAGGCCAGAAAGGCGATGGCGGCGGCGGTTTCCTCGGGGCGGCCGAAGCGTCCCATGGGCACCTGGCCAAGCGCTGCCTGTTCCACTTGCTCAAAGCTTTGTCCGGTCTTTTCCGCCTTGCCTTCAAACAGGCGCTTTAGGCGATCGGTCTGGGTAAAGCCGGGTAATACGTTATTCACCGTGATGCCATCGGGGGCAAGCTCCGTGGCAATGGTCTTGGCCCAACTGGCCACCGCGCCGCGCACGGTATTCGATACCCCCAGGCCGGGAATGGGTTCTTTCACCGACGTGGAGATGATATTGATGATGCGCCCGTAACCGTCCTCGCGCATCCCGGGCAGCAGAGCCTGGAGCAGGGTCTGGTTGCAGATGAGATGGCGCTGAAAAGCGGCGGTGAACTCATCCTTTTTGGCGCTGTGGGCCGGGCCGCCGGGTGGGCCACCGGAGTTGTTGATCAGGATGTGATAGCGACGCCCTTCCTCCACACGGGAGCGGATCACGGTCTCCAGCGCTTCGGGACGGTCGAAGTCGGAGGTGAAATAGCCGTGCTCCTGCTCCAGGGGCCGGGGCAGCTGATCACGAACAGCGCTCAGGGCCTGTTCGTTACGGGCGGTCAGGGTCACCGTGGCGCCCAGCGAAGCCAGTTCCATGGCCACCGCTCGCCCGATGCCCTGGCTGCTGCCGCAAACCAGTGCATGTTTGCCTTCAAGGTTCATATCCATCGTTCGGCTCCCTTGTCATTCATCAGAGGAGTGAGTTCACCACGGAGAACAGCCATCAATCTTCGCCTGGCGCCATGCACCCCTGGCAGTCGACGGTGGTCCAGCCGCCGTCTTCGTCCATGCGGAAGGCGGTCAATGTGCCGCCCCAGACGCAGCCTGTGTCAAGAGCGTAGACATTGTGGTCGCTGAAGTTCACCCCCTCGCTCTGGCCCGCGGTCGACCAGTGGCCGAAAAGAATATGTTCGTCAGCGCTACGTCGGCCGGGAGCCTGATACCAGGGATACAGGCCCTGTGCCTGTTCGCCGGGGGCGCACTTGGTGTTCAGATCCAGGCGCCCGTCTTCGGTGACGAATCGCATGCGGGTAAAGCAGTTGATCATGAAGCGCCAGCGATCCGCTCCCGTCAGGGACTCGTCCCACTGGTCTGGTTCATTCCCATACATGACGGCCAGGAAATCCTGATGGTCGGGACCCTGCAATACTTCTTCCAGCTCGCGGGCAGCCGCCGTGGCCTGTGTCATGTCCCACTGGGGGGGCAGGCCGGCATGAACCAGGCTGTAGCCCAGCTCCCGGTCAGTATGTAAAAAGGGGCGGTGACGCAGCCATTCCAGTAGGTCCCCGGCATCGGGGGCGTCGAGAATCTGGGCCAGGGTGTCCTTCGCTTTCAGTCGCGGCGATGCCTGCTGGGCCACGGCCAGCAGGTGCATATCATGATTGCCCAGCACGGTGACGGCCTGGTCGCCCATGTTCCTGACAAAGCGCAGGGCTTCCAGAGACTCCGGGCCGCGATTGACAATGTCACCCGCAAACCAGAGCCCGTCTTCGGCAGGGTCAAAGTTGACCCGATCCAGGAGTTGTCTCAGCTCGTCGTAACAACCCTGTATGTCACCGATGGCAAAAATGGCCATGTCTGTTTTCCATTATCGGGAGAATTGGAACTGCCGTGAAGATCAGTTCACCACGCCTGGGACGGCCAGGCGAAAGGGGGCAATGGGGGCGCGAAACTGGTCGCCGTCATCGGCCTCCATGAGATAGTCCCCTTGCATTGACCCCACCGGTGTTTCCAGGATGGTGCCGCTGGTGTACTGATAAGCCTCGCCCGGCTGAAGGTAAGGGTATTCCCCGACGACGCCGTCACCTCGAACCTCCTGGACCTTGCCGTTGGCATCGGTGATCAGCCAGTGTCTTTTCAGCAGACGGGCACCCACGGACCCCTCGTTTTGAAGGGTGATGGTGTATGAAAAGACGAATCGGGCCTTACCGGGATCGGACTGGCCGTCCAGGTATCGGGTCTCCACCTGGATTTGTATGTTGTGCTCGGGATTGTCGGTCATGAAGTGCCTTGTCCGTTCAAGAGCGAACCGGCGCGGCGGTGCCGCGTAAACTCAATCTGCAGGGACATTCTAACAGGGTGTCCGTGCCCGCCGCCTCAATCGTCCCGCAGGCGAACGGTCAGCACGTCACAGGGGGCGTTATGAACGACCGAGCGCTCCGTGCCGCCCATCAGCAGGGCCAGGCCGTGACGCTCACGACTGCCCAGCACGATCAGATCAGCACCGATGTCGCCGGCGATCCGCTTGATCTCCGCCTTGGTCTGGCCCACTTTCACCAGACACTTGTCCACCTTCAGGTCCAATGAGTCCACCAGCTTCTGCAGGCGTTCGCGGGCACTGTCGATCAGCTCTTCTTCCATGTCCACCGGCGGCGGGAGCAGGGCCTCGCCGGCCGGGTCCACGGGGACGTATTCCACCACATGCAGCAGGGAGATGCGGCCGTCCGTGGCCCGGGCCACGGTTTTTGCCCGCTCCAGCACCTGTGCGCTTTCCTCGGCGAGATCAGTGGCGACCAGGATATGCTTATAGACGCTCATGCTTCCCCCTCACGCGACGACTGAGCCCAGTATAGGTTATTGCCCCTGGGTGGCACGAATGCGGCTCGCCAGGCGGGCAAAGTCCTCCGGCGTCAGGTTTTCGGGACGACAGCCGGGATCGATGTCGGCGGCTTCCATGGCATCGCCGTCAGCCAGTCCCTTGAGGGCATTGCGAAGGGTCTTGCGGCGTTTGGAGAAGGCCTGGCGGACCAGTCCGGCCAGTGTTTCTCGGTCCTCCGGCAAGCACAGGGGCTCGCTTCTCGGGCGCAAGCGGACAATGCTGGATTCCACCCTGGGGCGCGGATTGAAGGCACCCGGGGGGACATCAAAGAGATGTTCGGCATGGCAGTGCAGCGCCGTCATGATGCCCAGACGGCCATAGGCAGGGCTGCCGGGGCCGGCCGCCAGGCGATCCACCACTTCCTTCTGGAGCATGAAATGCATGTCGGTGATGGCATCAATCTGCTCGAAGAGATGGAACATCAGCGGCGTGGAGATGTTGTAGGGCAGGTTGCCCACTACCCGCCAGGGGCCTTGTCCCAGTTGATCAAGACTGAAGCGCAGGGCATCCACATTGTGTATCCGCAGCTCGCCCAGTCCGGCGCAGCGTTCCTGCAGCAGGGGGATGACATCCCGGTCGATTTCCACCACGTCCATTTGCCCGTGCCGCTCCATCAGGGGCGCGGTGATCGCCCCAAGGCCTGGGCCGATTTCCAGTAGGCGGTCGTCGGCCCGGGGATCGATGGCAGCGATGATCCGGGCAATGATGCGGGGATCGTGCAGAAAATGTTGCCCGAAGCGCTTGCGCGCGCGGTGCTGATTCATGCCTTGGCCTCCACCATTTCCAGCGCGCTTTCCACCGCGGCCCTCAGACTGCCCGCTTCGGCCTTGCCGCTACCCGCCAGGTCCAGTGCAGTGCCATGATCCACCGAGGTGCGGATGATGGGCAGACCCAGGGTGATGTTGACCGCATTGCCGAAGCCGGCGTACTTGAGCACGGGCAGACCCTGGTCGTGATACATGGCCAGTACTGCGTCGGCCTGGTCCAGATGACGGGGGGTGAAGGCCGTGTCCGCGGGCAGGGGGCCGTCGAGGGAGAATCCCTCCGACCGTAATCGCGACAGCAAGGGTTCGATGATATCCAACTCCTCCCGGCCCAGATGCCCGCCTTCACCGGCGTGGGGATTGAGCCCGAGTACCAGGATCCTGGCTGCCGAGAGGCCGAATTTCTGGCGCAGATCCTGATCCAGGATCCGGATGATGGTTTCCAGGCGCTCGCTGCTGATGGTATCGGCCACTTCCCGCAGGGGCAGGTGGGTGGTGGCCAGGGCAACCCGCAGACCCGGACAGGCCAGCATCATCACCGGCTGCTTGCCGCCAGTGCGCTCGGCGAGGAACTCGGTATGGCCGGAGAAGGGAATGCCAGCGTCATTGATCACGCCCTTGTGAACCGGGGCGGTGACCAGAGCCGAGAAGTGACCGGCCAGGCAGCCGTCCACCGCCTGGGTGAGCAGATCGATGACATGAGCGGCGTTGCTGGTATCGAGATGCCCGGCCCTGACCGGCGTGCGTACCGGTACCGGCTGGATACTGAGACGCCCCGCCGTGCGCAAGACTTCGCCACCGTGCCAGGTCTGGCAGTCAATCCTATAGCCAAGCTGCTCGGCGCGGGCCGCGAGCACCCCCGGGTCGCCGAGGACGACCAGGGGGTATTCACGGGATTCTCGCGCCAGCTCAAGGCAGAGATCGGGGCCGATGCCGGCCGGCTCGCCGGCACTCAGGGCCAGCGGCCGCATGGACATCTCAGCTCCCGAGGCGGATTTCGAGGTAGGACTCGTCACGCAGGTTCTGAAGCCAGGCGTCCATCCGTTCCTCGGCCTTGCGGGCACGAATGAATTGTTGTGCCTGGTTGCGCCGCACGTCCAGGGTCCGGTCCCGCTCCCGAAGTTCGATCAGCTGCACCAGGTGATGGCCGAAGCGGCTCTCAAAGGGCTGGCTCACTTCCCCCGGCTCCAGCTCCTCGATCACTTCCTCGAATTCGGGGACAAACTGACCGAAGGTCTGCCAGTCCAGATCGCCGCCCAGGGACGCGGAGCCCGGGTCCTGGGAATATTCACGGGCCAGATCTGCGAAGCTTTCACCTTCCTCGACAACACGACGGCGCAGCTCCACCAGTTTGAGATGGGCCTGCTCCGGCAGCAGGATCTCGGAAGGCTGCAACAGAATATGCCGGCTGTGATGCTCCTGGACAATCACCGGATCACCGCGACGGGCCTCGTTGAGCTTGAGGATGTGGAAACCGCTGGAGGTGCGGAAGGGCCGGGTGACATCACCGGCGCCCATGTCCACCACCCGTTCGGCAAAGGCAGTGGGGAGCTCCGGGCCCGGGCGCCAGCCCAGATCGCCACCATCGAGGGCAGTGCGACTTTCGGAATGGGCAATGGCCAGTTCGGCGAAGTCGGCCCCTTCCTGCAATTGCTCGTAGATGTTCTCGGCGCGTTCCCGAGCCTCGCGGACCACGTCCGGGTCATCGCTGGAGCCGTCCATGCCAATCATGATGTGTGACACCCGGTATTCCGCGTCCAGGTCACCGCGGGCTTCGGCTTCCGCCAGGAACTCCTGGATTTCCCGTTCGGAAACGGTAACTTCCCGGTACAGCATCTGCTCCTGGACACGTTGTTGCAGCAGCTCCTGGCGCATCTGTTCACGCATGGAGGCGTAACTCATGCCTTGCCCTTCCATCAGTTGGGGCAATTCGGCCAGGGTCGTTCCCTGCTGCTGGGCGAAACGGGCCAGGGCCTGGTTGACCTCGTCGTCACTGACCCGCAGGCCGGCCATGTCGGCGCGCTGAAGCTGTACCCGCTCGTTGATCAGTTGTTCCAGCACCTGTTCACGCAAGACGCGCCGGGGCGGCAGTTGGGTACCCGGGTCCATGCGCATGCGAAGCGCCTCAATCCTTTCCTCCAGGTCCGAGTCCAGGATGATTTCGTGGTTGACCACGGCGACGATGCGATCGAGGGGCTCGTTGGCCGAGGCCAGGCTGATGCTGGAGGCCAGCAGAAGGCCAAGCAGGATGGTGGTGATCTTTCTCATAGTGACAGTGCCATGTTCAGTCGAATTCGCGATAGCCGTAGCCCATGATGCCTTCGCCCAGGAATTCCCTCACGGGATTACCCACGCCACCCAGGCCCTTGAGCTCAAGCTGGATCATGAAGTTGCGGTCCAAATCGCCGTCCCGGTTGTAGATGTAGCGACGGCTGGTGAAGCGAAGGGCCCAGCAACAGCTCTCATACTCAAGACCGGCGAAACGGTCCAGGGTTTCGTCGTCCTCGAGTGAATGATTCCAGCGCCCGAAAACACGGATGCGCTCCGTAATGGGCCAAGCAAATGAGACATCGGCCTGATCGAGTCGGTTCCGCCGGTTGCGGTAGCCGATATTGATGACTTTTCGGGGTTCCGGCCGATATTGGAACTGTATCGCGCTGCGACTGGTTTGTCGATCATCCGGGTCCCACAACAGGGTGGTTCGGGCGCTGAAACTGTCCGTCGGTGCCGCCTGGACCTCGGCAACCAGTTCCGAGCGGGCCTCGGTTGCCGTCTCGCCGCCCCTGAGTCTCACTTCCCGGTCATCGAAGTGGTGAATCTGGCCCAGGCTGCCACTCAGCAGGCTGCGGCCACTGTCCCGGTCCAGGATGCGGGAGGTCAGGGCCATGCCCACCCGGTTGGCGTCGCCGAGACGGTCCGGGCCCACGAAGCGGTCTTCCATGAACAGGCTGGCGAAGGTGAAGTCGATCTCCCGGGTGTCGAAGCGGGGCAGCAGATTCTGCTCCTCGTCCGCGGGCACATAGAGGTAGAACAGTCGTGGCTCCAGCGTCTGGCGCAGATTGGCGGTGCCGGCGAAAGGGCGTTCCAGAATCAGGCCCGAATCCAGGCTGAAAATCGGCGTGCTGCGGCTGAAGCTGAGATCCTCTCCGGGGCTGAAAACCAGGCCGTCGCCATCATCGTTGATGGCGGCGTTCGACAGCTCATGTCGGGTGTACTGGCCGCCCAGTGCCGGTTGCAGGAACCAGCCAGGGGTCCCGAAGCGCCCGGTGACCCGTGGGTGCAGATGGAGGCGATCGGCCTCGATGGAATCGGCTCGCTCCAGGCGAGTGAAGCGATGATGGAGTTCGGCGTGGAAGGGGCTCCGCCCGATGGGCAGGTCCGAGTCCAGGCGCATATCCGGCATTTCCCGATAGGGCAGGCGGCTGTCCTCAATGGCATCGTCGATGGTCTGGAATATCCGGAAGCGGCTCTGAAAGCGATACCAGGGCGTGCGCTGGCTGATGGTCAGCGATTGCGGCAAATGGGTTCGGGTTCGTCCGCCCGGTCCGGAGCCGAGATCAAGGAAGTAATCCGGGTCGGAGGCCCGTTGCACATTGGCATTGATCCGCCAGTTGGCGGGCAGGTCCGTGCGTTGGCGGTAGCGGTAGTAATAGCGATCATCGCCGAACAGCTTGTCGTCAGGATGGTACTCCACGTCCAGGGTGCCGCGGGTTGTCGCGGTCAGATAGCGGGTTTCGGTCCTGAGCTGGGTGCCCCGCTCGCTGCGGTGGTGGGGGGTGAGGGTCATGTCCAGGTTGGGGCGAATATTCCAGTACCAGGGCAGCACGACCTCGGTGCCGTGACGGCTTGAGCGGCCGAAATCCGGGAACAGAAAGCCGCTCTTGCGGCTCTCGTCGATGGGAAAGCTTACCCAGGGGCTGTAGAAGATGGGAACTCGCTTGAAGTCCAGACGCATGTGGCGGGCCGTGCCGCGCCCCGCCTCGTGGTCCAGTTCCATCTCCCGGGCGTGCAGCTCCCAGTCACGGTTACCCGGCGCGCAGGTGGTGAACATGAGGTCATCCATGAGGGTGCGGTTGTCCGCGGTGCGCCGCAGGCGGCTGGCATCACCCCGGGCATGTCGATCCAGCAGTCGGAAGCCGCCCTGCTGGAACTCGCCACTGTCACTGTCCAGATCGAAACGGGCCTGTTCTCCGCTCAGGGCCAGATCGTTCTGGATGAAATCCACCTCGCCCCGCATCTCTGCTGCATTGGCCTGTATATCGTAGAGAATCTCCTCGGCCCGCAACTGGCGCGTACCCTGGCGCATGATGACATCGCCCTGATAGCGGAAATACTGTTCGCCAATCCCCTCGCTCGAATCCGCGTCAACCGTCACCGGGGTGCCGTGATCCGGTGCCGGTCCAACGGTTTCCGGCGGCCGTTCCGGTGGCCAGGTGGGGCACAGCCGCCAGGGCTCGGGCTCTTCGGCCTCGATCTGGGCCGTTGCCAGGCCATGCCACAGGCAGCCGCCCAGAAGCAGCACTGCCAGTCCGGCCCGACGAAATCCCTGTTGTGCCTGCTTGGAAACCACGCGTGTCCTGTTCCTGGCCAATGCCGGGCCGTGCCGGCGGGGTTTGTATGATGGCGGGATCGGCGCGCGCGGTAAACTCGCACAGCCGACGCAGGACCGCAAGCCCGGGCCCCGCTGGCAGGCGGCAGCTTGCCAGCGCTGGTCGGGACCGGGATGATTCGCATACGGTTAAAGCTCGATTATCGCTGCTGGAGCAAGTGAATGAGTGAAGATTCGCGCCTTGTCGCGCTGCGACACTGGCTGCAGGCAGGTTGTCCCGATGCGGAGATCGAATTGCGGCCGGCGTCGGCGGATGCTTCCTTTCGGCGCTATTTCCGGGTCAGCGGCCTTGGGCCGCAAACCCTGATCGCCATGGATGCACCGCCCGAACAGGAGCGGCTGGGCCCCTTCATCGACGTGGCGGGCCGTCTGGCCGCTGCCGGCCTGCGGGTGCCGGAGGTGCTCAGGCAGGATCTGCGTCAGGGTTTCCTGCTGTTGACGGATCTGGGGCGCCAGACCTTCCTGGAGGCATTTGCCCACGAAGACCCGGCGGCGATGGTGGAGTCCGCCCTGCCTGTCCTGGTGCGGATGCAGGCGGCAACCGATCCCAGCGGGCTGCCGGTCTATGATCAAGCTCTGCTGCAGCGGGAGTTGTCCCTGTTCCCCGACTGGTATCTGGCCCGGGAGCGGGGCCTGAGTCTGTCGGCGCGGGAGGAGAAGGCACTCGCCGACTGGTTTGATCGCCTCTGTGAGCGAGGCCTGGCTCAGCCCCGGGTTTTTGTCCATCGGGATTTCATGCCCCGGAATCTGATGGTTGGCGGGGCAGAGCCCGGAATGGAGCCCGGAGTCATTGATTTTCAGGATGCCGTGCTTGGGCCGGTGAGTTACGACCCGGTCTGTCTGTACATGGATGCCTTCCACAGCTTCCCCGAATCCACCGTTACTGCCGGGCTCGGCCGCTACCACGAGCTTGCCAGGGCAGCCGGGATACCCGTTCCCGAGGCGCTGGACGAGTTTCTCCGGGATGCCTGCTGGATGGGGGTGCAGCGCCACCTCAAGGTGATCGGGATATTCGCCCGCATCGCGCACCGCGATGGCAAGCCGCATTATCTGAGCGATGTGCCCCGCTTTTTCGACTATCTGGAACGAGCCGCCCTGTTCGATCGCGAGTTGCGCCCCCTGGTGGAGTTGATCAGCCCCTGGCGGCCCCCGGCCAGTGCGGAGGCGGCCGGATGAGCAGGCGGGCGATGATTCTGGCCGCGGGTCGTGGCGAGCGCATGCGGCCACTCACCGATCAGACCCCCAAGCCCTTGCTGAAGGTGGCCGGCCACCCCTTGATCGAGCACCAGATCCGCCGCCTGGCAGCGGCTGGCTGGCGAGACATCGTGATCAATCTGGGCTGGAAAGGCGAGCAGATTCGCCAGGCACTGGGTGATGGCAGCGAGTTGGGCGTGGCCTTGCGTTATTCCGAGGAAGGCTGGCCGGCACTGGAGACCGGCGGCGGCATCCACCATGCCCTGCCGCTGCTGGGGCAGCAGCCCTTTCTGGTGGTCAACGGGGATGTCTGGTGTGAGGCGGATTTTGACCGCCTCCGTCTTGCCGATGATGACCTGGCCTGTCTGCTGCTGGTGGATAATCCCGACCACAATGCCGACGGCGATTTCGCACTCCAGCAGGGGCGGGTCCGAAACCAGGGCGGTCCGCGCTACACCTTCAGCGGCATCGGGCTTTACCACCCAGAGCTGTTCCGAGACAGCCCCGCAGGCGCCTGGCCCCTGGCCCCCCGCCTGCGCGAGGCTGCCGAGCAACAACGACTGGCCGGCATCCACCATGCCGGCCCCTGGCTGGATGTGGGAACACCCGAGCGCCTGCACCAGCTCAACGCCCGCTTGAGTGGTGCCGAGCAGTAATGGGCTTCATCTCTTGGGAGCTTGCCGGATTCAGGCCGGGGTGTAGCCGAGATGGTGGAGGAGATGGGGCTGGAGGTCGCGCCATACGGTGAGCAGGTCGCCGGGGCCGCCCAGATCGGCGACCTGGGTGACTTCCAGGCCCTGGAAACCGCAGGGGTTGATGCGGGTAAAGGGTTCCAGGTCCATGTTCACGTTGAAGGCCAGGCCGTGGTAGGTGCAGCCATTGCGCACACGCAGGCCAAGGGCGGCGATTTTGCGGCCGTCCACATAGACCCCGGGGGCATCGGGACGATTCACCGCCGCAATCCGGTAGCCGGCCAGCGTGTCGATGACTGCGTTCTCAAGGGCCTCGACCAGGGCCCGGACGCCCAGCTTCAGGCGTCGCAGGTTGAGCAGGGGATAGACCACCAGCTGACCGGGGCCGTGGTAGGTCACCTGGCCGCCGCGGTCGATGTCGATGACCGGGATATCGCCGGGGGCGAGTACATGTTCGTGCTTGCCGGCCAAGCCCAGGGTAAAGACCGGCGGGTGCTCCACCTGCCAGATGCGGTCCCTTTCCTCGCCCTTGCGGGCCAGAGTCCACTCCTTCATCTCGGCCCATACCGGCTCGAAGTCGCGTCGCCCCAGTTCACTGAACTCGGGCGGCGTTGGGGTCTGGCGGGCGGAGGCGGGGGCGGCCATGGTCAGAGCGTCATCAGTACACGCTCGGAGGCGTGCAGTTCCCGGTAGATGTCATCCAGCTGGGGGCGGCTCTCGGCCCGGACGGTAACGGTCAGGGAGACAAAGCGCCCACCCCGGCTTTCCCGGTCACGCACATTCAGGACCGCCGATTCACCTGCATGACGGCTGACGATTTCTATCACATGTTCGCGAAAGCCTTCCTGATCCCGCCCCATGATCTTGAGCGGGAAATCGCAGGGGAACTCCAGCGGTGTGTTGTCTTCGTTGATGCTCATGACACTGCCTGTTTCTTGCCTTGTCTTGTGGAAGCTTCCAGTGCCGCCTGCACGCGGGCCCAGACCGGCCCGGGGCGGCCCTCGCCGATGGTTTGTTCGTCGACTCGGGTGACCGGCATGATTTCCCGGCTGGAGCTGCTGAACCAGAGTTCATCGGCCTGCTCCAGTTGTTCCAGGGGCAGAGCCGTTTCCTGAACCGAAATCCCGAGCTCGTGCGCCAGTTCCAGCACCACCTGTCGGGTAATGCCCGGCAGAATGGCAGAACTCTGGGGCGGCGTATGGATGACACCGTCCTTGACCAGAAAGAGGGTCATGGAGCTGCCCTCGATGAGTTCGCCGTCGC
This sequence comes from Natronospira elongata, assembly GCF_034931365.1. Classification (NCBI taxonomy): domain Bacteria; kingdom Pseudomonadati; phylum Pseudomonadota; class Gammaproteobacteria; order Natronospirales; family Natronospiraceae; genus Natronospira; species Natronospira elongata. The sequence goes on along the minus strand of NZ_JAYGII010000010.1, from coordinate 73,054 downwards.
GGTGGAGCAGGGCCTCGTCGGCGCCGGCCTCATGGGCTGCCTGCTTGGCCAGGATGTTGGGCAGCAGGGTTGTTGCCTTGATGTCGCAGCGCCGCCAGCGCAGGTCCTCCACCAGATGCGCCCGTGCCCCCTCGCTTCGCAGATGGGCCGGGGGGCGGGGCAGGGGCGAGCTCATGGCAAAACAGGTGGGTGCTATCGGCTCGGCCGGAAATCCATGTTCACGACCCTTATCCGTGCCCCGAGAAACCTGCAGGTAGACGTTCTGGTCTCCCCCGCCATTGCGTTCGACCAGTTCCAACAGGGTGTCACGCCAGCGTTGGCGTCCCATGGCATCACTGAGCCGGATCGCTTTCAGGCTGTTCTCCAGCCGCGCCAGGTGTTCATCCAGGCGAAAAGGCTGGCCGTCATAGACGGGGATGACCTCGTAAACCGCGTCACCGAACAGAAAGCCCCGATCCAGGGGGGAGATGCGCGCTTCCTGCACTGGCAGGAACTCACCATTCAACCAGGCTGTTGGCAAAGGTATGGCCATGGGCTGCCTTTAATCAAACATCAGGCGGACACGGTCCACAAGGCGTCGCCAGAGCCCGCCGGATTCCACGTCCTCAAGGGCGTGAACCGGACGTTCCGCGACCAGCTCACCGTTGAGACTGACCTGGACAGTGCCCAGCTCATCGCCAGACTGCAGGGGGGCGTCCAGACGGCTGCTGAGGTTCATCACCGGGTCCAGGTTGCTGTAGCTACCCCGGGGAACGGTGACGTAAAGATCCTCGCTCAGGCCCACCGGCACCGTGTCGCTGGCCCCGCCCCAGACCCGTTCTTCCGACAGCGGCTCGCCGGCCGCATAGAGGCGATGGGTTTCAAAGAAGCGGAAACCGTAGTTGAGCAGGGATTGGCTGGCATCGGCGCGGGCTCTCTCGCTGCTCGACCCCATCACCACCGAGACCAGCCGGGTGTCGTCCCGGCGGGCCGAGGTTACCAGGCAGTAGCCGGCCGAGGTGGTGTGGCCGGTCTTGAGCCCGTCAACGGACTCATCCCGCCACAACAGGGTATTGCGGTTGTTCTGGCGGATGCCGTTCCAGGTGAATTCCCGCTCTGAATACCAGCCGTAGTGTTCGGGAAATTCCCGAATCAGGGCGCGGGCCAGCAATGCCGTGTCGTGAGCCGTGGTGATCTGGTCTTCGTGGGGCAGGCCCGTGGCATTGGCGTAGCGGGTATTTTCCATGCCAATACGCTCAGCATACTGATTCATCAGATCCACAAAGGCTGCCTCCGAACCCGCCACATGTTCGGCAAGGGCCACGCTGGCATCGTTGCCGGACTGGATGATCATGCCTTTCAGGAGGTTCTCCACCGTGACCCGGGTGCCGACTTCGATGAACATGCGTGAGCCCGGCATCCGCCAGGCCCGCTCGCTCACCACCACCTCCTCGTCCAGGCTGATGCTGCCGGAAGCCAGGGCCTGGAACACCACATAGCCGGTCATCACCTTGGTGATGCTGGCCGGTTCCACTGCTTTTTCCGGGTCCTTGTCGGCCAGTATGCGGCCACTGTTGTAATCCAGCAGGACATAGCTTTCAGCATCCACCGACGGGGCGGAGGGAATGGGACTGGAAGCCATTGCGGCGGTGACGGCCAGCAACAGGGTGGCGGCGGCCGCCAGGCGAGCAGCGATCTTGGTCATCGGTCAGAGTACCTGTGTTGCAACAAGGGAACGGCTTTTCGGCGACTGGCATGATGCCAGCGCCCCATTTTAACAGGAGTGATTGTTCCGACGAGTATTTTTGGTCCAGGTTCCTCAGTCTCTGACGAGGCTGGTGTCCTGAATGCCGGCATCCCGAAGGCGGCCAAGGATGGTTTCCACCCGATCCTGGCTGTCCAGCGGCCCTACCCGAACCCGGTGCACGCCCCGGCGCCCGCGCTCCGATTCAACCCGCACCGGCCGGATATCCCGTGACTCCAGTCGCCGCTTGAGGGCGAGGGCGTTGTCGCGGTCACGAAAGGCGCCCACCTGGATACGGACCGGCCCCTCAATCGGCCCCAGGCTCGGACCACCACTCTCGTTCTGTCCGGTGAGTGCCTCCACCCGCACCCTGGCGGTGCCCTGGTCGGCGAAACCGAGACGGTGGGCGGCGGCATAGGACAGATCAATCAGCCGGTCGTGGGCGAAGGGGCCGCGATCATTGACCCGAACCACCAGGCTGCGGTCGTTTTCCAGGTTGGTGACCCGCACATAGGTGGGCAGGGGCAGGCGGGTATGGGCTGCGGTGAGGGCATACATGTCGTATTCCTCGCCACTGCTGGTACGCTCGCCGTGAAATTTCTTGCCATACCAGGAAGCAATGCCTTCTTCCTCATAGCCGCGGGCGGAATCCATTACGTGGTAAGTGCGCCCGAAGACTTCATAGCTGTCGGGGTTGCCGTAGCGGCTGCGTGGCTCTTCCCGAGGCGTGGGTTCCGGAATCCGGTCCAGGCCGGCTGGCGGCGTTCGTGGCCCGCTGTCCTGGACATCAAAGGGCGCGCAGGCGCCGGCCAGGACCAGTAGCAGCATGAGACCGCCTGTGGGCAGCAGCCGACGGTGGATTACTCCCTTCATCGTTACCCAGACCCTTCTCGGTATTCACGCTTGATCGCCCGGCTCAGCTCCCAGACCGCCATGGCGTAGAGGGGGCTGTGATTGTAGCGGGTGATCACACGAAAGTTGTGCAGGCCCACCCACCAGTCCTCGCCGTTCTCCTGCTCCAGTCGGACCGGCAGCACCCGTTCGTCGTCGCTTACGCCCTCGCTGAAGATCAGACCGGCCTCTCGCAGTTCAGCGGCCGGTCGCCGTTCCAGACCCGAAGGCGGCTCGAGATGCCGATCCTCCGGCAGGATGGCCGGAACCACCACGGCATCACCCGCCCGCCAGCCATGTTGTTTGAAATAGTTGGCCACGCTGCCGATGGCATCTTCCCAGTCGCTGAAAAGATTGCGTTGGCCACTGCCGCTGAAATCCACGGCGTAATAGCGGTAGCTGGATGAAATAAACTGGCCCACGCCCATGGCACCGGCGTAGGACCCTCGCAGCTTGTGAATGTCCAGGGCTTCCTCGTCGGCGAGCAGGAAGAGCTGCTCCAGCTCCCGGCGAAAGAAATCCGCCCGGGGGGGGTAATCGAAGCCCAGGGTCACCAGTGAGTCCAGTACCGGGTGTCGGCCTTGATGACGGCCGTAATAGGTCTCGACACCGATGATGGCAACGATGATCTCGGGGTCGACACTGAATTCCTGGCTGGCTCGCCGGATGATGCCTTCGTGTTCCTGCCAGAAGGCAACCCCGCCCTGGACGCGTTCGGAGGTCATGAAAATCGGGCGGTAACGATGCCAGGGGAGGGCTTCGGCCGGGCTGGCGATGGCCTCCAGCACGGCATCCTGGCGGATCACCTGGCTGAACACTGACTCCAGCCACTGCCGCTCAAGACCATGCTCTTCCTCCATGTGGTCGATGAAGCGATTGATATCATCCCGCTCCAGCCAATTGGCTGCCGACAGGGTAGTGGGCAGGAAACTGAGGGCCAGCAGAATGGCAAGGATATAGGGCTTCATCAGTGCATGAACCGTCGGTGGCTGTTGATGCTCATGAGAATACCGAAGCCAGCCATCAAGGTCACCATTGAGGTACCACCGTAGCTCACCAGTGGCAGGGGAACACCCACCACGGGGAGCAGGCCGGTCACCATGCCGGTATTGACGAAGATATAGACGAAGAAGGTCAGCATCAGGCTGCCGGCCACCAGGCGCCCGAAGTTGTCCTGAGCCCGCAGTGCCAGCACCATGCCTCGCCAGAACAGGAAAAGGTAGAGCAGCACCAGGACCATCACGCCCAGCAAGCCGAACTCCTCGCCGAGAACCGCAAAGATGAAATCGGTGGACCGCTCGGGCAGAAACTGCAGTTGCGACTGGGTGCCCTCGGTCCAGCCTTTTCCAAAGAACCCGCCGGAGCCGATGGCAATCTTCGACTGGATGATGTGATAGCCGGCCCCCAGGGGGTCGGATTCCGGATTGAGGAAGGTCAGCACCCGCTGGCGCTGGTATTCGTGGAGATAGGACCAGAGCAGTGGCAGGGCCGCACCTGCCGCCACCAGGCCGCCGATCATGTACCGCCAGCGAAGACCGGCCAGAAAGAGGACGAAGAAACCGGCGCTTGCCACCAGCAGAGCGGTGCCCAGGTCAGGCTGACGGACGATCAGGGCCACTGGAACAGCAATTGCCAGAAGAACAACAATGACCTGCCACCAGCGCGGCGGTACCCCGCGGTCGTGGAGATACCAGGCAATGGCCAGTGGCACCACGAGCTTCATCATTTCCGAGGGCTGGAAGCGGACGAAGCCCAGATTGAGCCAGCGCTGAGCGCCCTTGCCGGTCTCGCCGACCAGAAGAACCAGCACCAGCAGTCCCAGTCCAGCCAGGAACAGCCAGGGCGCCCAGCTTCGATACAGGACCGGTGGCAGTTGAGCCAGGAAAACCATGATGGCCAGGCCGAGACCAATGCGAATGAGCTGGCGAATCAGCAGGGAGGTACTTTCGCCGCCGGCACTGTAGAGCACGATCATGCCGAAGCCGCTGAGCAGGGCAATGCCCAGCAGCAAGGGGCCATCCAGGCGCAGATTGCCCAGCAGCCCGTTGCTGTCATTGCCCCTGACCGAGAAGGAATCAGCCGCCATTGTCTGCCTCCTCTTCCAGCTTGAGCAGGTAATGGTCCATTACCGCTCGCGCCCGGGGCGCGGCGACGGCGCCACCGCCGCCACCATGTTCCACCAGAACCGCCACCGCAATACGCGGGTCTTCCGCCGGGGCGAAGGCGATGAACAGGGCATGGTCACGCAGGTGGAAAGCCACCTCTTCATGTTCGTACTCTTCGTCCTCGCCCAGGCTGAAGACCTGGGCCGTGCCGGTCTTGCCGGCAATCCGGTAGGGCGCGTTCATGCCGGTGGCTCGGGCCGTCCCCCGGGGGCCGTGAACCGATTCCACCATGGCGTCAATGGTTCGCTGCCAGTGATTGGGCTGAATTTGGCTGAGTAACTCGGAGCGATGGCTTTCCGGTGGGTCCATGGCTTCGAATTCCCGGGTAAAGGCGTTGCGAAAGCCCCGCAGCAGTCTCGGAGATCGAAGCTCGCCGCCGTTGGCCATGGCCGCGGTCGCCTTGGCCAACTGCAGGGGCGTGGAAAGCATATAGCCCTGGCCAATGCCGGCGATGACCGTCTCTCCATGGAACCAGCTTTCGCCCAGGGCGCGGCGTTTCCAGTCTCGCGAGGGGACCAGGCCTGCGGACTCGCCGGGTATGTCGATGCCGGTTCGCTCACCCAGGCCGAAGTGGGTCAGATAGCGGTGGATATTGTTGATCCCGAGCTCCATGGCCAGGGCGTAAAAGTAGATATCGCAGGACTCCACAATGCCCTTCTCGAAATCGGTGGGACCATGGCCCTCCCGTCGCCAGTCCCGGAAGGGACGGTCACGCCCATCAATGAAAAACTCCCCGGTACAGCGCAGGGGGGCGTCGGGATCGAGATCCGTGGCATCCAGGCCTGCCAGGCCCAGCATGGGCTTGACCGTGGAGCCCGGCGGGTAGCGGCCACGGGTGGCGCGGTCGAACAGGGGCCGTGCCGGGTCGGCCTGGAGCTGGCGAAAAGTTTCATGCTCCAAGCCTCTGGAGAGCTCGTTGGGGTCAAAGGAGGGGCGGCTGACCATGGCCAGCACACCGCCGTCGCGGGTATCCAGAGCCACCAGGGCGCCCCGCTGACCTTCCATGGCATCCCAGGCGGTCTGTTGCAGTTCAACGTCCAGATTAAGGTAAATGTCGTCACCGGGCATGGCCGGCTCACGGACGTCCAGGGTGCGGATGACCCGGCCCTGGGCGTTGGTTTCCACTCGGCGACTGCCCGCACCGCCGTGGAGTATTGGTTCATAGGAGAACTCGATGGCCGTCTTGCCGATCTGGTTGGTACCGCTATAGCGGCTGCGATCAATGCGTTGCAGATCCTCGCGACTGATGGCGCCCAGATAACCCACAACATGGGCAGTGAGCTCACCGTAGGGATAATGTCTGGCCAGACGGGCGCGGATATCCACACCGGGAAAACGTTGCCGCTCCACGGAAAAGCGGGCCACTTCCTCTTCACTCAGATTCTGTCGAACCGGCACCGGCTGGAAGCGGCGTTGGCTGCGCAGGAGGCGAAAGAAACGCTCCCGGTCGGCATCCCGTAGTTCCACCAACTCAGCCAGCTGGTCCAGGGTCTCGTCGATGTCCTCGACCTGTTCGGGGATCAGTTCCAGCTGGTAGGTGGGGACATTCTCGGCAAGGATATGACCATTACGATCGAAAATCAGGCCGCGGGTCGGCGGAATGGGCTCCACTCTCACCCGATTGCCGTCGGCGAGGGTGGCGTAGTGTTGGTGATCCACGACCTGCAGGGCGAACATCCGCCCGACCAGCAACAGCAGCAGTGCCGTGGCCACCACGGCAGCCAGCACCGCCCGACCGATGAACAGGCGGCGATCCTGGGATTGGTCGCGAATATGCAGGTCAGACACTAACTCACACCGAATTGCCGGCGCAGGGCTCTGAGCAGGAACATGATCCAGGGCCACAGCAGCATGCCGGCCAGTACCGGCGCCCAGCGCCATTCCAGGTCATAGAGATTGCCAGTGACACCATCCACCAGAATAAGCATCAGTTCATACAGTCCCAACAGGGCCATTACTGTCATGGCCTGTTGCCACACCGGGAAGACACGGATGCGCAGGTGCGACCCGGCCACCACCAGACTCATTATTGCCAGCGCCAGGGCATGCTGGCCCAGCAGGCTGCCGGTGAGCACATCCAGCAACAGTCCGGTAATCCACGCCGTGCCCACGTTCACCCGATGGGGCAGGGCCATGATCCAGTAGATCAAAACCAGGGCCGACCATTCCGGTCGAAATGGCGCAACGGTATCAGGCAGCGGCCAGATGGTCAGTGCCAGGGCCACGAGCAGGCTGAGCCAGATCACCCAACGGGCCTGTGCAGGCTGATCTCTCATTGGCTCTCCCCTTCATCCATGCTGCCGCTGCCATCGTTCTGGTCCTGGTCCCGGCCCCCATTCGAGTCCGGGTCCGCCAGGGGGTCGCGGTCAAAGGGCAGGCCGTCTTCTCGCCAGACCAGCAGGACTTCCCGGCTGCGATTGAGGGCGGCGGCCGGTTCGGCGTGGATGGCGGCGAAGGTCTCGCCGGGGCGCCGCTCAACCGATTGAACCGTACCTACCGGGTAACCACGGGGGAAACGCATCCCGAGGCCCGAAGTGACCAGCAGGTCGCCTTCCTGGATGTCGGCGTTGTTGGGCAGATAGGGCAGCTCCAGACGGGTAAGGTTGCCGGTTCCCACCGCAATGGTGCGCAGGCCGTTGCGGTTTACCTCCACCGGTATGGCGTGGCTTGGGTCGGTAATCAGAATGGCCTCGGCGCCGAAGGGACCGAGGTGGGTGATCTGGCCCATGACCCCGTCGGCATCCAGCAGAGGCTGGCCCTGATAGACGCCATGACGACTGCCCTTGTCCACCACCACCCGATGGCGGAAGGGGTCCAGGCTTACCTGCAGCAATTCCGCGGCCAACAGCCGTTCGCCCACCCGCTCGCCTGATTGCAAGAGCTCCCGCAGGCGTTCGTTCTCCTGCTCCAGGCTCTCAAGCCGCTGGACCTGGCCGCTCAGCTCCAGCCGTTCCGCTCGCAGCCGTCGATTCTCCTCGAGCAGCTCACCCCGCCGGCTGAGGCTCTCGCTGGCTCGGTCAATGGCGGATGAAGGCAGGTCAACGATGAGCTGAATCGGGTAGGTGAGCAGGGCCAGGCTTTGCCGCACCCGGTCCAGATGGCCTTCGCGGTGATCCACGGTGATGATCACAATGGACAACAGGACCAGGAGCACACAGCGAATCAACGGCGATGGGCCGTGGCCGAAAAGCTTGTCATTGCCGCTGCTGCTGAATGCGGAGGCCATGTCCCTAACCGATTGCTATCGAGTCAGTGCCGCCGGGCCGGCAGTGCCGGCCCGGTTGGGTGAGGAGGACAGGGCCGAGTGGGCGCTCATTCGACGGAGAAAAGTTCGCCGCCGTGTTCGTCCATTAGTTCCAGCACCCGGCCGCCGCCACGGGCGACACAGGTGAGCGGGTCGTCCGCAATCACCACGGGAATGCCGGTTTCCTCCATGAGCAGGCGGTCCAGGTCGCGCAACAGCGCGCCACCGCCCGTGAGCACGATGCCCCGGTCGGCCACATCGGAACCCAGCTCCGGCGGGGTCTGTTCCAGAGCGGTCTTGACCGCGCCGACAATACCCGCCAGTGGCTCCTGCAATGCCTCCAGGATTTCATTGGAATTGAGGGTAAAGGCGCGCGGCACCCCTTCGGAAAGGTGGCGTCCCTTGACTTCGATCTCCCGAACCTCCTCGCCGGGATAGGCGGAGCCGATCTCCTGCTTGATCCGCTCGGCGGTGGACTCACCGATCAGGGTGCCGTAGTTGCGGCGGACATAATGGATGATGGATTCGTCGAAACGATCACCGCCGATACGAACCGAGGCCGCATAGACAATACCATTCAGGGAGATGACGGCCACTTCCGAGGTCCCGCCGCCAATATCCAGCACCATGGAGCCCTTGGCCTCGTGCACCGGCATGCCCGCGCCGATGGCCGCTGCCATGGGTTCATGAATGAGATGGACCTTGCGGGCACCGGCCCCGGCCGCCGATTCCTTGATCGCGCGGCGCTCCACTTGCGTGGAGCCGTAGGGGACGCAGACCACGACCCGCGGGCTGGGGCGGAAATAGCGGGTCCCGTGGGCCTTGCGGATGAAGAACTGCAGCATCTTCTCGGTCACGGTGAAGTCGGCAATCACACCGTCCTTCAACGGCCGGATGGCGACGATATTGCCGGGCGTGCGGCCAAGCATGCGCTTGGCTTCGACCCCCACCGCCTCGATGGTCTTGCTGCCTCGGCTGGGATCATCGCGAATGGCGACCACCGAGGGTTCGTCGAGAATGATGCCCTTGCCCCGGACATAGATCAGGGTATTGGCCGTGCCCAGGTCAATGGAAAGGTCATTGGAAAAAAAGCCGCGAATACTGTTGAACATCGGGGGAGTTCTTCTTTGTCTGCGGCCCTGGCGCATGGCCGGGGCCAATGATCGGAATTTCTGCCAGCCCGCATTTGCGGCGGCATAGCGCACCGCGCGTACTTTATCAACCACCCCGGCAATGGGCAATCAAATTTCGGTGTGCGTCAACGTGTCTGTGGCGGACGGTTGACGCGACCCGGGTCCGCCCAGCCATGACGGCGGAGGCCTGCCTGTGGTAGATTTCTGCGCCTGTTTCTCAGGCTCTGGAGGCCGAATCCATGTCACTCAGCCCGGACGACGTTCGTCATATCGCCCATCTGGCCCGACTCCGCATCGAGGAGCAGGATATCCAGGAGTATGCGGGAAATCTCTCCCGAATTGTGGATTTTGTCGACCAGTTGGGCAAGGCCGACACCGATGCGGTCACCCCCATGGCTCACCCGCTGGAGATGGCGCAGCGCCTGCGCGACGACGTGGTGACCGAGGAAAACCACCGCGACGAATACCAGCAGAACGCGCCCGCCACCGAGGCCGGTCTTTATCTCGTACCGCGCGTCATCGAGTAAAAAGGGATCACTGGACATGCATGACAAGACACTCGCCGAACTGGCCGCCGGTCTCAAGCAGGGGGAATTCTCCAGCGAGGAGCTGACCCGGCATTTTGTGGACCGGATCGAGGCCCGGGACGACCGCTACAACGCCTTCATTACCCCGACGCCGGAGCGGGCCCTGGAGCAGGCCCGCGCCGCCGATCGGCGCATCGCCGAGGGCAATGCCGGCCTTCTGACCGGCCTGCCCCTGGCGCACAAGGACATCTTCTGCACCCGCGGGGTGAAGACCAGTTGTGGTTCGAAGATGCTGGATAACTTCGTCTCTCCCTACGACGCCACCGTTGTGGAGAAGCTGGCCGAGGCCGGCATGGTGACCCTGGGCAAGACCAATATGGACGAGTTCGCCATGGGCTCTTCCAACGAGACCAGCTATTACGGCCCGGTGAAAAACCCCTGGGACGAGAGCAAGGTCCCCGGTGGCTCCTCCGGTGGCTCGGCGGCGGCGGTGGCCGCGCGCCTGGCGCCGGCCGCCACCGGCACCGACACCGGCGGTTCCATTCGTCAGCCGGCGGCCCTCACCGGACTGACCGGCTTCAAGCCCACCTACGGCCGGGTCTCCCGTTACGGCATGATCGCCTTCGCCTCCAGCCTGGATCAGGCAGGTACTCTCACGATCAGCGCCGAAGATGCCGCGCTCATGACCCAGGCCATGGCGGGTTTTGATGAACGTGACTCCACCAGTGCCCAGGAATCCGTGCCGGATTATCTGGCCGCCCTGGGTCAGGACATCAAGGGCTTGAAAATCGGCGTGCCGCCCGAGTTTTTCGACGAGGGCCTGGACGCGGATACCCGCAAGGCGGTGGATGATGCCCTGGATGTCTATCGCCAGTTGGGCGCCGAGATCCGGGAAGTGCATCTGCCCCATCTGGACCTGTCGGTGCCCACTTACTATGTGGTGGCCCCGGCGGAGTGTTCCTCCAACCTGTCTCGCTTTGATGGTGTCCGCTTCGGTTATCGCTGCGAGAATCCCAAGGATCTGCTGGATCTTTATGAGCGGTCCCGGGGCGAGGGCTTCGGGGCCGAGGTCAAGCGCCGGGTCATGACCGGGACTTATGTACTGTCCGCCGGTTATTACGACGCCTACTACCTGCAGGCGCAGAAGACCCGCAAGCTGATTCGTGATGACTTCCTCAAGGCCTTTGAGGAAGTGGATGTTTTGATGGGCCCGACCACGCCCACTCCCGCCTTCGGGATCGGCGAGAAGACCGACGACCCCATCACCATGTACCTCAACGACATCTACACCATTGCCGTCAACCTGGCCGGCCTGCCCGCGGTATCGGTGCCCGCTGGCCTGGTGGGCGGCCTGCCGGTGGGGCTGCAGATTATCGGCAACTTCTTTGATGAAGGCCGTCTGCTCAACGTGGCACATCAGTTCCAGCAGCAGACGGACTGGCATAGGCGGCTGCCGGAAGGCATCGAGTAACACTGTGAGGTCGAGACTTTCCCGTCTCGACTCTGGACCAGTACAGACCCTGCCAAGGGGTCTCCCACAGTCAAAATTGGAACACGATTATGGAATGGGAAACCGTCATCGGGCTGGAAATCCACACCCAGCTCCAAACCAGTAGCAAGATCTTTTCGGGCAGTTCCACCGCCTACGGTGCCGAGCCCAATACCCAGGCCTCGCTCATTGATCTGGGCTATCCCGGCATGTTGCCGGTGCTCAACCGTGAGGCGGTGGGCATGGCCGTGAAGCTGGGGCTGGCCATCGGCGCCAAGATTGCCGATCGTTCGGTTTTTGCTCGCAAGAACTACTTCTATCCGGACCTGCCCAAGGGATATCAGATCAGCCAGTACGAGCTGCCGGTAGTCTACGAGGGCACCCTGGATATCGAAATGGATGACGGCAGCACCAAGACTGTGGGCGTCACCCGGGCCCACCTGGAAGAAGACGCCGGCAAGTCGCTGCACGAGGGTTTCGAGACCATGACCGGCATCGACCTCAACCGCGCCGGCACGCCCCTGCTGGAGATCGTCTCCGAGCCGGATCTGCGCTCCTCCGCGGAAGCGGTGGCCTACATGAAAAAACTCCATTCCCTGGTTCGCTACCTGGAGATCTGTGACGGCAACATGCAGGAAGGTTCTTTCCGTTGCGATGCCAATGTCTCCGTGCGTCCCAAGGGCCAGAAAGAGTTTGGCACCCGCACCGAGATCAAGAACGTCAACTCCTTCCGTTTCGTGGAGAAGGCCATTGATTACGAAGTGGAGCGGCAGATTGATGTCCTTGAGTCCGGTGGTGAAGTGGTGCAGGAGACCCGTCTCTACGATCCTGCCAAGGGCGAGACCCGCTCCATGAGGACCAAGGAGGAAGCCAACGATTATCGTTACTTCCCCGACCCGGACCTGCTGCCTTTGGAGATCGAGAACAGCTTTGTCGAGAAGGTTCGTTCCAGCCTTCCCGAGCTGCCGGATGCAAAGAGAGAGCGATTCATCAGCGATTACGGTCTCAAGGCCTATGATGCCGGCGTGCTGACAGCCACCCGGGAAATGGGTGATTTCTATGAGGCGGTGGTCAAGGCCTCGGGCGGTGATCCCAAGTTGGCGGCCAACTGGGTCATGGGTGAGTTTTCAGGCTTCCTCAACAAGGACGGCGTGGAGATTGCCGAGGCCCCGGTGAATGCCGATGCCCTGGCCGGACTGCTCAAGCGTATCGAGGACAACACCATCTCCGGCAAGATCGCCAAGGATGTATTCGAGGCCATGTGGGCCGGTGAGGGCGATGCCGATACCATCATCGACAAGAAGGGTCTCAAGCAGATCACCGATGCCTCGGCCATCGAGCCCATCATCGACGACGTGCTGGAAAAGAATCCCCAGCAGCTGGAGCAATACCGGGCCGGTAAGGACAAGCTCTTCGGCTTCTTCGTGGGGCAGGTGATGAAGGCCACCAAGGGCAAGGCCAACCCCCAACAGGTCAATGAGCTTCTGAAGGAGAAGCTGAAGGGATGAACGACGCAGTCAAACAGGCTGACAGTCTGCACCGCTTCCTCTTTGAGCATTTCCCGGTGCGGGGGGAGGTGGTGCATCTGGACGCAAGCTGGCAGGCCGCCCTGGAACATACGGATTACCCCGCGCCCGTGCGTCGGCTGTTGGGCCAGGCCATGGCCGCCGCCAGCCTGCTGGCGTCCACCTTGAAGTTTGATGGTGCCATGACCCTGCAGGTCCAGGGCAGTGGTCCGGTGAACCTGCTGGTGGTGCAGTGCAGCAGCGACCTGGTGCTTCGCGGTACCGCCCAGTACGGAGAGTCCCTGCCGGATACCGACAGCTTCCAGACCCTGGTGGGTGATGGCACCATGGCCATCACCATTGAGCAGAAGGAGCAATCAGAGCGCTATCAGGGCATTGTGCCCATGGAAGGGGATAGCCTGGGTGCCTGCCTGGAAGGTTATTTCTCCCGCTCGGAACAGCTTCCCACCCGCCTGTGGCTTGCCGCCGACGAGCATGCGGCTTCCGGTCTGTTGTTGCAGGTGATTCCCGGTGAACAGGAAGAGGATGATGCCTGGAATCGGGCCGTCACCCTGGCGGAGACGGTTAGCGAACAGGAGCTCTGTCATCTGCCGGTGGAGCAGCTCCTGCACCGCCTCTATCATGAAGAAGACGTTCGCCTGTTCGAGGCCCACCCGGTGGCCTTTCGCTGCACCTGTTCCCGCGACAAGATTGCCGACGTGCTGCGGCGGTTGGGCACAGAGGAAGTGGAGGAGATCATTGAGGCTCAGGGACGCGTGGAGGTGTCCTGCGAATTCTGTGGTCGAAGCTATCATTTTGATAAAGTCGATACAGCCGAGCTGTTCGCGGATTCTTCGAGCAGCTTGGGTTCCAGCACCCGACACTGACGCGCGACCGGAGTCTGGTTGTCGCGAATGAAAAGCGCCAGCAGGGAAAGCCCTGCTGGCGCTTTTTCTTACCCGCGATTATTGCTTAGGGATTGGAGGGTACGGTGTAGTCTCGCTCGGCAACGATGTTGTTGTAGTCGATGCGCAGGGTGAGAACATCGCCGGCCTCCAGGTCCACGCCAGGCAGCTCCAGGAGGTACTGGAACTGGATACCGCTCTGGATGCTGATAAAGGCATCGGAGATATCGATGCTGTCCACGGAGAAGTAGTCACCGCCGGTGTCGTAACCCAGATCCTTCAGGTTCTGTTCAGCGGTACCGGACACCGCCAGGCCCACAGCCAGAACCGGGATCCCCATGCTGTTGGCGCGGTCGATGACTTCCTGCTTGTTCTTGGTTGAGCTGTTATCGCCGCCATCCCCCATGGTGACCAGGATCTTGCGGTCATTCGCCGCTGTCTCCAGCACGTCCAGACCAGCATCAACGGCATCATAAAGTGCCGTCATCCCGCCCCAGCTGTAGGAGTTGGTGATCTGGAAGTCGGGAGTCTCCGCGTGGGGATCATCCGCGATGGTGTCGGCATCCTGGTTGGCTCCCCAGATGGTGGAGTGAGGATTGAACGCATCGCTGATCATGCGCAGGGGTTCCTCATCCTGGGTGAAACCGGAGCTGCTGAAGCTGTAGTCCACCGGATCCTGCTGAGCATCTTCCAGCGTCCAGTTGGCCTCAATCCAGTCATCATTAATCAGGTCCACGCGACCATCAAAGATGGTGAAGCTGACCTCATCACCGCCGCCCCGGATATTCAGGAATTCATGGGTGGCGAGGGTGGTGAGCTGGAAACGGTCAAAGCTCTCACCGGTGTCCTCGTCAGTGTAGGCCCACTGGTACATGGAGCCACTGGCATCCAGCACCACGCCGACCGAGGCGGCTTCCTGGGTGGCGGCACTGCTGGTCAGGTCGCCGATGGAGACCTGGGTCTGGTTCACCAGGGCTTCCACTGTGCGGGCCGGGAGGCCGATGACGGCCATGCCACGCTGATCGTCAACCACGGTGAAGGCTACACGCCCATCGCTTTGGACCTGCATGGAGCCAATACGGTAGTTCCAGTTGGAGGGGATGGTGGACCCAATTCCAGAGCCCCCTGCGCGGAAATTGGCAACTTCCGCTTCCACCGGATGGAACCCATCTCGGGTGGCTCGAACCATGACGGCCTCGGAGGGCGGGTCGGCATTGAACTGACCGCATTCGTCGGTGGTCACCGTATCACCCACGACCACGTCGCTGCTGTCCAGGAATTCCACGGTGGCATCGGCCAGGGCTTCGTAGCCACCAGGAACATCTGGGCAGTTGGCACTGGCGTTCAGGATGGTACCGCCTGCGGTGGGCCGAAGCGCCGCCGGGTGACCGGCCATTTGGTTCAGGATCGCACCATTGTCGTCGTCGCCGTCGGCGGTCCCCACGGGAACCACGATCTGGCCCTCAACCTGGTCTGGGCTAGCGCTATCATCTGAGTCGCTGCTGAAACAGCCGCTGAGCGCGAAACTGCCTGCAATGGCAACAGTGGTCAATATATGTCTATTCATCATCTGTACTCCTCCCTGTTTCCCTCCGCGAGAAACGTGTTGTCTGTTATGCGGATCCTTGGATCACGTACTGCCGCGTCCACCGCAGCACTACACCAACGAAGTGTAGGGACGTGGTGTGGCAATGTCTCTCCCCCAAACGGGGGATAAGAAGGGGGCCCGGGAGGAGGGTGTCTGCGTCGGGGCTACTTCCTGGCGCGAATGGCAACAAAAACGCCGCGGAACTCGGCGCAGGTCCGGCCGGCGCTTTCCACTCGGGCCTGGAGTTCGATGGCGGATTTGCTGCGACGCTGGATGCCCCGCAGGAACTGGGTGACCAGGCCTACATTGGGGGTCTCGCAGACCGCCACCAGATCATCCTTGGCCGGTTCCAGGTAGCGCATGCTGCTGTCGCGAATCACCAGGCTGACATCGGGCTGGTCCCTCAGCAGCACCCACAGAAGACCCCAGGCAGCCAGCGTGCCAAGGCCGTGGAGGCTGCCGCCGAAGGCGGTGCCGATGTGGTTGCTGTTGGGCGCCAGTGGTGCCGCGATACGTACCGCCTCACGGTCAATTCGATTGACGCTCACATTCATATGCTGGAGCAGCGGAATGCAATCGAGCAGATAGCGCTGAAGGGCCTCGACGCTGTCTTCCCTTTCCAGAAGCTGCAAGGGGTCGCTTGTTTCCGCAATTGACTCACTCATACCGGATCTCCAGCGCCAGGTGATTGTCAGGTCAGTTTCGCCGGCCACAGACCGGGCAGAGGGGATCCCGGGCAAAGCGGGTCTCTCGCCAGCGGCCAGAATGGGCATCATAGCGTAACAGGCGGTCCTGCAAAGCCTCACCGCGCCCGGTGAGCAGCTTGATGGCCTCGACCGCCTGCATGGCACCAATCACACCCACCAGAGGGCCCAGCACCCCGTTGCTGGCGCAGTCCCCCATGTCATCGTCAGCGGCAGCCTCGTCAAAGAGGCAGGCATAGCAGCCACCATGGCGGCTGTCGAAGACCGCCACCTGGCCCTGCCAGCGAATCGCGGCCCCGGAAACCAAAGGCCTTCCATGGCGAACAGCGGCGCGATTGACCGCGAAGCGGGTGGGGAAATTGTCACTGCCGTCGAGGATGACATCCACTTCTGGCAGCAGCCTGTCCAGGTTGGCATCGTCCAGCCGCTCACGCTCACAGTCGATCGCCACCGCCGGGTTCAGGGCCAGCAGGCGGTCACGGGCTGCCTGCGCCTTGTCATGACCCACCTGGGTGCTATCGAACAGGATCTGGCGTTGCAGGTTGGCGGTGTCGACACTATCGAAATCGGCCAGAATCAGCCGGCCGATCCCGGCGGCGGCCAGATAGGCGGCAGATGGATTGCTCAGGCCACCCATGCCGACGATCAGGGCGGTGGAGCGGCCCAGTTCGCTCTGGGCGTCCTCGCCGAATTCCGGCAGTGACAGATGTCGGGCATAGCGAAGTCGGTCCATCCGCTTCTCCGGGGCCAATGCGTGGGCGACTATTTTACATGGCAAAAAAAGCGGGGCCCTTGCGGGCCCCGTTGGGGTAGTTGCTTGGTGGCATCCTTGCCGTCGCTCGCCTGTCGGAAGGGCGGCCGGGTAGCCCCGGCTTCTTGTTGCCGCCTGCTTGGGGACTGTTGGCGGCAGCCGGATCCGGGTGAGGGGGAGTCACGATGGATCCGGCGGGTCCGGATCGTTGCCGGACTTGAGTTCAAGTCTATACCAGCTTTGTACAAAAGCAAGTTAATATTAGCGAATGTGCGCATAAATAATTGCATTGCCCAGATAGCTTTTTGCTATCATTTGGCAGCATTTCGCGCGGCTAGCCGGTATCGCCTCCCCGGCGGGCAGTGGATATCCGTTCCCGGCCGGCCAGATCGCGGTGGGTCGCGATCTCGATCAGACCGGCTGCATCCAGCAGCGCCCGCACGGCCGGTCCCTGGTCATGACCGTGCTCCAGCATCAGTCGGCCGTTGGGGGTCAGCTGGGCCGGGGCCTCGCGGATGATCCGGCGCAGGTCATCCAGGCCATCATCGCCCGCGGCCAGGGCGGTGCGGGGTTCGTGGGGCAGATCGCCCTGCGCCAGGTGAGGGTCCTGTTCGGGAATATAGGGCGGATTGGAAACGATCAGGTCGAAACGCTCCCCCGTAACTGGCTCGAACCAGTCGCCTTCCAGCAGGCGGAGCTTCAGGCCCAGCCGCTGGGCATTATCCCGGGCCACGCTGAGGGCCGCCGCGCTCTCATCACTGGCGCTGACCGACCATGCGGGGCGTTCGTCAGCCAGGCACAGGGCAATGGCACCGCTGCCGGTGCCCAGATCCAGTGCGCGTACTCCCCCGGCCGGCATCAGATCAAGAGCCAGATCCACCAGCAACTCGGTCTCCGGGCGGGGAATCAGGGTATTGGCATCGACCCGCAGGCTGAGTTGCCGGAAATCACGCCAGCCCAGCAGGTGGGCAATCGGTTCATGCCGGGCCCGTCGCCGGACCCAGGCGAGATAGCGCTCGGCCTCCGCCGCTGTCAGCTGTCGCTCCGGGAAGGCCATGATCTGGGCATCGCCCAGGCCGCTGGCATGGCGCAGCAGCAGGCGGGCCTCGCGACGGGGATCGGGGGTCGTGCCCTGGAGCAGGGTCTCGCCCCGACTGAGCAGCTCGCTGATGGTGGCCGTTTGAGACCTGCTGTCTGGGGGTATTTCTCGCATCCCCACATTGTACGCAAGCTGGCGAGGCAAAGCTCCTGGCCATGCCGTACAATATGCGCCTTTGCGACTGGCGGTTGGCCTGGGCCAATGCACCCCCTTGGCCTGCAACCGCTGTTTTCCTGTTCGCCTGCGGGAGGCTGCATGCAGATTTATCGCAATGCGCTCGAGATGATCGGGCGCACGCCCATGGTGGAACTGACGCGGCTGGATACCGGCCCCTGTCGTCTGTTCGCCAAGCTGGAACTGAACAACCCGGCCCATTCGGTCAAGGACCGGATCGCCCGGACCATGATCGAAGAGGCGGAGAAGCGGGGCGATCTCAAGCCCGGTGACACCATTGTCGAAGGTACCGCCGGCAACACCGGTCTTGGCCTTGCCCTGGTGGCTCGCCAGAAGGGCTATCCCCTGGTGCTGGTGATTCCTGACAAGATGAGCCCGGAGAAGATCGCCAGTTGCCGGGCCATGGGAGCCGAAGTCATCCTGACCCGCTCGGATGTGGCCAAGGGCCACCCGGAGTATTACCAGGATCTGGCCCTCCGTGTTGCCGAAGAGCGCAATGCCTATTTCATCAACCAGTTCGGCAATCCGGATAATGCCCTGGCCCACGAGCGCACCACCGCGCCGGAAATTTATGAACAGCTGGACGGCAAGGTAGATGCGGTGGTCATCGGGGTTGGCAGTTCCGGCACGGTGACTGGTTTGGGTCGCTGGTTTCGGGAGCATGCGCCGGAGGTGGAATTGATCGTCGCCGACCCCGAGGGTTCGGTGCTGACTCGCTACATCAATGAAGGGGAACTGGGTGAAGCCGGTTCCTGGCTGGTGGAGGGCATCGGCGAGGATTTCATCCCGGATGTGGCCGACCTCAGCTTCGTCAAGAAGGCCTATGCCGTTCCCGACCGGGAGGCCTTTCTTACCGCCCGCCGCCTGCTCTCCGAGGAAGGCATCATGGCAGGCTCCTCCAGCGGAACCCTGCTGGCCGCGGCTCTCCGTTACTGCCGCGAGCAGAGTGAGCCCAAGAATGTGGTGACCCTGGCCTGTGACACCGGGAATCGTTACATTTCCCGCCTCTACAACGACTTCTGGATGTGGGAGCAGGGCTTCATCGAGCGCCCCGCCCACGGCGACCTCCGGGACCTGATCAGCCGGCCCCATGAAGACCGGGCGACGGTGGCGGTATCCCGTCAGGACACGGTGGCCACCGCCCACAAGCGGATGCGCGATAACGGCTTCTCCCAACTACCGGTCGTGGAGGGTGACCGGCTGTTGGGCGGGGTCAACGAGGGCGATCTGATCCATGCGGTCAGGGGCTCGGAAAAGGGTTTCGACAGCCTGGTGGGCGAGATCATGAATCCCAGCTTCCCCACCGTGGAAGTGGATCTGCCCATGGTCCAGTTGGCTGAACGCCTGGAAATCGACACCGCACTGGCGGTGGTGCGCGACTCACACTTCCTCGGCATGGTGACCCGCAGTGATCTGCTGGGTTACCTGCGCCGGGGCAATGTCATTGAAGAGTAAGGAAAGCGATATGTCGGACAAGAAGCGTCACGGTCTGGCCACGCGGGGAATCCATGCCGGTCAGCGGCCGGATCCCAGCACCGGCGCCATCATGACCCCCATCTACGCCAGCTCCACCTACGTGCAGTCCAGCCCGGGGGAGCACCAGGGCTATGAGTACTCCCGTACCCAGAACCCCACCCGCAGCGCCTATGAGGCCTGCGTGGCCGATCTGGAGGAAGGCAGCCACGGCTTCGCCTTTGCCTCGGGCATGGCGGCCACCGGCACCATCCTGGAGCTTCTGGACGCGGGCAGCCATGTGATCTGCATGGACGATCTCTACGGCGGTACCTATCGCCTGTTCGAGAACGTCCGCAAGCGCTCCGCCAATCTGGATTTCAGCTTTGTGGACATGCGCGATCCATCCGCAGTGGAAGCCGCCATTCGTCCCGAGACCCGCATGATCTGGGTGGAGACCCCCACCAATCCGGTGCTCAAGCTGGTGGACCTGGAGGCCATCGCGGAGATCGGTCGTCGCCACAAGCTGCTGACTGTCGCCGACAACACCTTCGCCACGCCCTGTGTACAGCAGCCGCTGACCCAGGGTTTCGACATGGTGATGCACTCGGCCACAAAGTATCTCAACGGTCATTCCGACATGGTCGGGGGTGTGGTCGTGGTGGGCGATAACCAGGATCTGGCCGATCAGCTGGCCTACCTGCAGAACTCCGTGGGTGCCGTCAGTGGCCCCTTTGACAGCTTCCTCGCCCTGCGCGGGCTCAAGACCCTGGCCCTGCGCATGGAACGCCACTGCCAGAGTGCGCTGGAACTGGCCCAGTGGCTGGAAGCCCGGCCGGAGGTGGAAAAGGTCGCCTATCCGGGGTTGGAGAGCCATCCCCAGCACGAACTGGCCCGGCGTCAGATGAAGGGCTTTGGCGGCATGATTACCATCTGGCTCAAGGGCGGCCTGGATCAGGCGCGCAGCTTTCTGGAAAATACCGAGCTGTTTTCCCTGGCCGAGAGCCTGGGCGGGGTGGAAAGTCTGATCGAGCACCCGGCCATCATGACCCACGCCTCCGTCCCCCGGGACAAGCGCGAGGCACTGGGTATCAGCGATACCCTGATTCGTCTTTCGGTGGGTATTGAGGATCTGGACGACCTCAAGGCCGACCTGGAACATGCCCTGTCGGCGATCAAGGCGTAGGGCGTTTAAATCTCACTTTCATTTAGGGGAGCAAGAGATAATGTCGGAGCAAGAAAAGGCAGCCGGGCAGGAGGATTTTGAAGCCCGCAATGAACTGGAATTCCTGATTCAGGCCGGCCGTGACGGCAAGGTCTCCCTGGGCACCATCTTCCAGTGCCTGTTGCGCTCGCCGCTGTACATGGTCATGAACCAGCCGGTCCAGCCGGGCGACCGCCTTAACGACGTCCAGGGCCTGATGGTCACGGACAAGGAAGGCGGCCAGTTGCTGACCGTGTTCACCGCCGAGGAACGCACCGAGGACTTCTGCCGCAAGCAGGAGGGTTTCGAGCATCCCACGCGATTCCCGGCCCCCATCCTGCTGGACAATATGCGCGATGACATGGGCCTGGTGATCAACCCGGGATTGACCGTTGGCATTCAGGTGACCGCCAAGGGTGTGCGCTCTCTCAAGCGCGAGTTCGGCCAGGGCTGGCTGCAGAACATTCCCGCGCCGGAAGCCGATGAAGGCCAGGGCGGTAGCGAGCCGCAAAGCCACTGAGCGGGCTGGCGCCCATGAAGTCGCTGGTGGACGCCCTGGCCGGTCCCGGCTGGGGCGTCATCGATGACTTTCTCCCGGCGGAGACGGTTGCCCGTCTGCGCCGGACCCTCTACCGGCGTCAGAAGCGCGGCAGTTTCCGTGATGCCGCCGTGGGCCGTGCCGCCGGCCGTGCCCGGGTCAAGGCCATCCGCGGCGACCGACTCTGCTGGCTCGACCCCAGCCGGGCACGGGGCAGCGAGGCGGTCTGGTTCGAGCAACTCTCGGCCCTGCGCGAGACCCTCAACCGCGAGCTTTATCTGGGCATTCGCGGCTGGGAAGGCCACTACGCGCTCTATCCCCCCGGCGCCCGCTACGGCCGCCACATTGACCGCTTCCGAGACGACGACGCCCGCGTCGTCTCCACCGTCTTCTACCTCAATCCCCGCTGGCGCTCCGAATACGGCGGCCAGCTCCGCCTCTACCCTGATGCCGCCGACCCGGTGGACATCTTCCCCGCCCCCGGCCGCCTGGTCATTTTCCTGAGCGACAGCCTGCCCCACGAAGTCATCACCACCCAGCGGGATAGATTGTCCTTGGTGGGGTGGTTTAGGAGGGATTAGGGAGCGGCGAGCTCCGAGCTTCGAGCAGCGAGCTGGCCTTGCACGCGACAATGCCGTGCCGCTTCGGAAACGCCGTGGATTGCGTGTGGCTTGAATACGCGAGGCTCTGCAGGAAACAGTAGGCCTCGCAGCCGGCGCGGCCAGCTCGCCGCTCTACCCAGTCATCTCCGCCAGCCGGTCCGCGTGATCTTCCTGCATCAAGGCCTCCAGAACCGGATCCAGCTCGCCTTCGAGAATGCCGTCGAGCTGGTGGAGGGTGAGGTTGATGCGGTGGTCGGTGACGCGGCCCTGGGGGAAGTTGTAGGTGCGGATGCGTTCGGAGCGGTCGCCGCTGCCGACGAGCTTGCGCCGGGTTTCGGATTCGCTCTGGCGCTGTTCCTGTTCCCGGGCGGCTTCCAGTTTGGCTTTCAGCAGGGATAGGGCGCGGGCCCGGTTCTTGTGCTGGGAGCGTTCGTCCTGGCATTCCACCACGATGCCGCTGGGCAAGTGGGTGATCCGGACCGCGGAGTCGGTCTTGTTGACGTGCTGGCCACCGGCCCCGGCGGCCCGGAAGGTGTCCACCCGCAGGTCATTGCTGTTGATTTCCACGCTGGTGTCCACTTCGATTTCCGGGATTACCGCCACGGTACAGGCGGAGGTGTGGATCCGGCCCTGGGATTCGGTCTTGGGGACCCGCTGGACCCGGTGGGCGCCGGACTCGAACTTGAGATGGGCATAGGCCTCGCTCCCCACCACCCGGCTGATGATTTCCCGGTAGCCGCCGACTTCACCCGGGCTTTCGCTCAGGATCTCCACCGTCCAGCCCTTGGTTTCGGCATAGCGGCAGTACATCCGGAACAGGTCGCCGGCGAACAGGGCGGCTTCGTCGCCGCCGGTGCCGGCGCGGATTTCCAGGAACAGATTGCTGTCGTCGTGGGGGTCGCGCGGGACCATCAATGACAGCAATTCCTCTTCCAGTCGCGTCTGCTCCGACTCCCCCGCGGCCAGCTCCTCGGCGCCCATTTCCCGCACCGCCGGGTCCGGGTCGGCGGCCATTTCCCGGGCGTCGGCCAGATCCGCTTCCTGCTGGCGGTATTGGCGGAAGGCCGTCATCACCGGCTCCAGTCGGGCATATTCCTGCGACAGGCGACGGAAATCATCCGGGTTGCTGGCCGCATCCGGTTCGGCCATCAGGCCGGCCAGTTCCTGGAATCGCTCTTCCAGTTGTTCGAGCTTGTGGCGGATATTGTCCTTCATTCTTCTTTCTCGTCTCCCTCGCCCAGGTCGAATAACTGTCTTGCCGTGTCCAGGGTGTCCCGGTCTCCCTGTTCCCCCGCCTCCCTCAAGGCCACGGTGGGTTCGTGAAGCAGGCGATTGGTCAGGGTATGGGCCATGTATTCGAGAACATCCTCGGGCCGGCGTCCGGCGGCCAGCATGCGCTGCGCCTGACGCAGGGTTTGTTCGCGCTGATCGAAGGCCCGCTCGCGCAGTCGGCGGATGGCCGGGACCGCGTCCAGACTACTGAGGGTGGCGGCCAGATGGCTGGCCCTGGCATCGACGATTTCCAGGGCGCGTGCGGCCGCCTGTTCCCGCGAGGCCAGGTTTTCGCGAATGGTCTGCTGCAGATCATCGATGGTATACAGGAAGACATCACTGAGATCTGCCACCGACGCCTCAATGTCGCGGGGCACGGCGATGTCCACCATCAGCACCGGCTTGTGGCGGCGCTGACGGAAGGCGGTCTTGACCATCTCCCGGGTGAGGATGGGCTCGCGACTAGCGGTGGAGGCGATGATGATGTCTGCCTCCACCAGATGGATCGGCAGCCGGTCCAGGCTGCTGGCCTGGGCCTTGACCTCATCCGCAAGCCGATGGGCCCGGTCCACGCTGCGGTTGGCGATGATCATGCGGCCGATGCCACGGCGGTTGAGGTGCTGGGCGGCCAGTTCGATGGTCTCGCCGGCACCCAGCAGCAGGGCGGTGTGGTTCTCGAATTCGGCGAAGATCTGGCGGGCCAGATCCACGGCGGCATAAGCAACCGAGACCGGGTTCTGGCCAATGCCGGTATCGGTGCGGACCTGTTTGGCCACCGAGAAACTGCCCTGAAAGAGCTGGTGCAGCACGCGCTTGGCGGTGCCGGCCTCCAGGGCGGCTTCGTAGGCCTGTTTCATTTGCCCGAGGATCTGGGGCTCGCCCAGCACCATGGAGTCCAGCCCGCAGGCGACGCGCATGGCATGTCGCACCGCCTCCTCGTCGACGAACTCATAGACCGCGCGCTGGATGGCCTCCTGATCTGTGTTCGGGTGATGATTGAGCCATTGCCGCAGGGCCGTCTCACCGTCCTCGTCCAGGCTGCCGTAGATTTCGGTGCGGTTGCAGGTGGACAGCACGGCCACTTCCCGGACCCCGGGCAGGGATTCCAGGTCACGCAGGGCCGCGCACAGCTCGTCGCCGGAAAAACTCAGTTGCTCCCTGAGTTCCAGCGGGGCCGTGTTATGGTTTATTCCTAGGGCGATCAGCGGCATGTAGGGTGGCGTTAGGGATGCTGGCTGGATTGGTGAACAGACCCCGACAGGAACCTGAGTCGACGGCCGTGGTCGGCCGAAGAACAATGCTCATTGGCTAAGCCGGGAGTCATGACAAAAAATCATTATACATCAGTCCTCCTGCTTGCCTTGCTCTGGCTGGCAGCGTGTGCCGGCATGACGCCCGAGCGGGAAGATGAGCAGGCTGCCCAGAGCGAACACATCCTGCTGGCCGAGATCGCCCGTTCCCGGGGGGAGCCCGAGCTGGCGTCGGATTTCTATGCCCGTGCCCTCAAGCCCCGTGCCTCACTGGCCCTGACCCGGGAAGCCAGCACTTATGCCCTGCGCGTCGAAGCCTGGCCACAGGCTCTGGAAATGGCCCAGCTCTGGAAGGCGCGGGACCCGGACAATCCAGCCGCGGACTGGGCGCTGGGTATGGCCGCCCTGCAGGCTGGGGAATTGGCCCAGGCCCGGGACGCCTTTCGGCGCTGGCTAATAGAGGCGAGCGAAGCGGACTGGCGCTATCTGGGCGGGGAGTTGCAATCACTGCCGCGGCGCTGGCGTGCCTGGCAGTTGATGGAGCCCCTCTCGCGAGAACACGACAGTGCGCCCGCGCTGCTCGCGGGCGCGCGCATGGCCATGAGCCTTCACCGCCTTGAGGATGCGCAACGGCTGAGTCAGCGGGCCCTGGTCCGTGACCCGGATGACCCCGAGGCCTGGTGGCTCAAGCGTCGTGTCCGCGCCCAGGCGGGGGATGCGGCGGCGGTGACCGAGGCCTGGCTGGCCCTGGCGGATTGGCGGGATGCCGGCGCCATTCTGGAAATGGCGACATTGCTGTGGGAATCCGGGGATCTGCCCGCCGCTGCCGATCTGCTGCGCGGAGCCCTGGAGGACAACCCCGGACTGTCCGCCTTCGATTATGCCCTGGCCCTGGTACTGAGCGAGCAGGGTCAGTATGAGGAGGCCCTGGAACGGTTTTCGCGATTGGCGGCTCGCGGTTTCCGTCTTCGCGAAACCTGGTTTCGAATGGCCGTGGTGAATGAGCGGGCAGGCAAGCGTGAAGCTGCCTTGCGGCTTTATGATCGGGTGCTGTCCGGCGACGATCATGTGGAGGCTCGCGCTCGGGCCATTGCCCTGTTGCTGGAACTGGGTCGAGAGGGCGAGGCGGATGAACGCATTGAGCTGAGTCGCTATCAGTTGGGAGACTATCGCCACCAGTTCCGCGTTACCCTCGGCAGCCTGCTGTTGGCCCGGGGCTGGCAGTCACGGGGTGTTGCCCTGTGCGAAGCGGCGCAGGCGGCCCGAGCCTGGGATGCCGATGCCCACTATCGCTGCGCTCTGGGCCGCCTGGAGGCTGAGCCGGGTTCGACCGTGGCGGTGGAATGGCTTCGCAAGGCCCATCGTCTCTGGCCGGAGGAGCCGCTGGTGCTGAACGCCCTGGGCTACAGCCTGGCCGATCAGGACCGGGATTTGCGTGAGGCCCGTCGTCTTATTCGACAGGCACTCAGGCGTAGCCCGGACAGTGGCGCCATACTCGACAGCAAGGGCTGGGTGGAGTATCGCCTGGGTAATCATCAGGCGGCGGCGCGCTGGCTGGAGCAGGCCTGGGAGCGCTTGCAGGTCGCCGAGGTCGCGGCCCACAAGGTAGCCGTGAAGTGGGCGCTGGGACAGAGGGAAGAGGCGCGAAGCCTGTATGAGACGGCCCGCGAGCGCTGGCCCGACGAGGAGATACTGGAAAAGACATGGCAGCAATTGCAAAAAGACTGAAGGGCGGTCTGGGGCTGCTGGCACTGGCGCTGATGGTTGCCGCCTGTGCCCCTTTTGCGCCCGCCCCGGAGGAGCCACCGGACTATATGGCCTGGGAGGCGCACCAGCGTGACCTCGCCATGCTGCAGGCCTGGTCGCTGGATGGTCGGGTTGCCCTGCGCACGCCTGATGATGCCTGGAGTGCCTCCCTAAGATGGTCCCAGTGGGTGGATTACATGGATTTTCGTCTGCGCGGTACCTTCGGGATCGGCGCCACCCGGGTTCGGGGCGATCCCGGCTGGGTGGTGATTGAGAACAGCCGGGGCGAGACCTGGCAGACCGCCGAGCCCGAGCGCGAGCTCGCCCTGCAGACCGGCTGGCAGGTGCCTTTGGGCATGTTGCGCTGGTGGATCATTGGCTTGCCCTATCCGGATGAGGAACCGGCCTACCTGGCAGTGAATGGGGGCGGCCAATTGAGCGAGCTGCATCAGGGCGGCTGGACCATTGAATACGATCGCTATGAGACGGTGGATGGTTTGGCGCTGCCCGGGCGGATCACGGTGGACAACGAGCTCGAGGGGGTGACGCTGCGCCTGCGGGTCAGTGAATGGGTTCTGGGCGATCGAACCGGGGGGCCCGACTTTGCCGGTGTGGACTCTCAGCAGGGCGCTTGGGCAGTCATTCCAGGGCAGGACCAGCCCGATGAGTGATCCGGTCCACGAGGATGCACAAGCCTGGCCGGCACCCGCCAAGCTGAACCTTTTCATCCATGTGCTGGGTCGGCGGGATGACGGCTATCACGACATCCAGACCCTGTTTCAGTTTCTGGACTTCGGCGACCGACTGACTTTTCATCGGCGCGACGATGGGGAAATGCAGCTCAGTGGTGACCTGGCCGAGGTGCCTGTGGACGAGAACCTGGTGATGCGAGCCGCCCAGGCCTTGCGCAGTCGAGTCGGCCGGGATGATCTGCCCGGCGTGGATATTCAACTTGAGAAGCGGATTCCCGCACAGGGCGGATTGGGCGGTGGCAGCTCGGATGCCGCCACCACCCTGCATGCCCTCAATCGATTGTGGTCCTTGAAACTGAGTGAGGAGGAGCTGGCCGAGATCGGCCTTGGCCTGGGCTCGGATGTGCCTGTTTTCGTTCACGGCCAAGCGGCCTGGGCCGAGGGGCGAGGCGAACGTCTGACGGCCGTGGCCGATCTGCCGGAACCCTGTTTTCTGGTGGTCAAGCCTGACT
This sequence comes from Natronospira elongata, assembly GCF_034931365.1. Taxonomy (NCBI): domain Bacteria; kingdom Pseudomonadati; phylum Pseudomonadota; class Gammaproteobacteria; order Natronospirales; family Natronospiraceae; genus Natronospira; species Natronospira elongata. Next base: position 45,888 of record NZ_JAYGII010000010.1, on the reverse strand, counting down.
GTGCCGTGTCCACTGGCGAGATCTACAATGCCGAGGAATTGATCCGGGACAGTGCGGTCATCCAGTTGCAGGATTATCTGCGACAGGGCGGACGCAATGATTTTCAGCCGGTGGTGGCGGCCCGCTACCCGGCAGTGGCGGAAGCCCTGCGCTGGCTGGCGCCCTATGGCAATCCCCGTCTGACCGGGACGGGGGCCTGTGTGTTTCTCGCCCTCGACGACGCTGCTCTGGCCAATGAATTGCTTCGGCATCTGCCCGAGAACTGGCAGGGATTCTACGCCCGAGCCTGCAATCAGTCGCCCTTGCGGGAGCGCCTGGGGGCCGACTGAGTCAGACGGGGTACAATTGCGGCGAGGTCGCTGCTATAATGCCGCGCTCATTCAGGTTGCCGAGTTCATCGGCTGACCTGGAAAAGATGATTGGGGCGTAGCCAAGCGGTAAGGCAACGGGTTTTGATCCCGTGATGCGCAGGTTCGAATCCTGCCGCCCCAGCCATATTCAGCCCGGCCGTGCTTACGCACGGCCGGGCTTTGTCGCTGTAAGTGCCCCAGACCAGGCCCCGGAGCCTGGCGGGAGTGGGGCGCCCGTCCGGATTCCTCATCACTTGAGCATGCAAGGGGACAGCAGGTGTCGGTATCTAACATGATGGTTTTTGCCGGCAATGCCACGCCGGATCTGGCGGCGCGCATCGCCGAACGCTTGGAGCTGCCCTTGGGCAAGGCCAAGGTGGCGCGATTCAGTGACGGCGAAGTGGCCGTGGAGATCAACGAAAACGTCCGTGGTCGTGACGTGTTCATTGTTCAGTCCACCTGTCCGCCCTCCAACGAGAACCTGATGGAATTGCTGGTGATGGTGGATGCCCTCTACCGGGCCTCGGCCGGGCGGATTACCACCGTGATTCCCTATTTCGGCTATGCCCGGCAGGATCGCCGACCACGCGCGGCCCGGGTGCCCATCTCCGCCAAGCTGGTGGCCAATATGCTGACCTCGGCGGGCGTGGATCGGGTCCTGACCATGGACCTGCATGCCGATCAGATTCAGGGCTTTTTCGATATCCCGGTGGACAATGTCTATGCCTCGCCGGTGCTTCTGGATGACATGCGCAAGCTGCGGGAAGAGGCAGCCTCCAAGGGGCAGGAGCTGATCATGGTCTCCCCCGATGTGGGTGGCGCCGACCGGGCCCGGGCATTTGCCAAGCGCCTGAGCGATTCCGACTTGGCCATCATCGACAAGCGTCGACCGCGGGCCAACGAATCCCAGGTCATGAACATCATCGGTGATGTGGACGGCAAGTCCTGCGTGATCGTCGATGACCTGGTGGATACCGCGGGCACCCTGTGCAAGGCCGCCGGTGCACTCAAGGAAAAGGGTGCGGCCCAGGTAAAGGCCTATATTGCCCATCCGGTGCTTTCGGGCAAGGCCATGGACAATATCAACGCTTCGGTGCTGGATGAGCTGGTGGTGACCGACACCATTCCGCTGCACGCCGAGGCCGCCGCCTGTGACAAGATTCGTCAGTTGGGCATTGCCGAGCTGATGGCGGAAACCATGCGTCGCATCAGCGACGAAGAATCGGTGATCTCACTCTACGCGGAGTGAGTCCGATTCCGTCCGCCTTGAAGGGTGGACGGAGGCGCGGTGACACGAACCTGGTCGCGGGGGAGTGTGACCGGAAACGACAAGGGATCCATGGATCCATACGGAGAGTAAATCATGTCTGACGATTTCACACTGAATGCAGAAGTCCGTGACGACAAGGGGAAAGGTGCGAGCCGCCGCCTGCGTCGTCAGGGCCGTGTCCCGGGAATCATCTACGGGGGTGGCAAGGACCCCGTGCCGGTTTCCGTGGATCACGATGAACTGATCAACCAGCTGAAGCATGAAGCCTTCTACTCCCACGTGCTGGAAATCAACGTGGGCAAGAAGAAGGAGAAGGCCGTGCTCAAGGATCTGCAGCGCCACGTCTACAAGCCCACCGTGGTCGAGCATATCGACCTTCAGCGTGTGAGCGCCAAGGAAAAGCTGCGCATGCAGGTGCCGCTGCACTTCGAGGGCGAGAAGACCTGCCCCGGCGTCAAGCTTCATGGCGGTGTGATCACTCACAATCTGGTCAACGTGGAAGTCAGCTGCCTGCCCAAGGACCTGCCCGAGTTCATCGAGGTGGATGTGAGCGAGCTGGATATCGGCGACTCCATTCACCTGACGGATCTCAAGCTGCCGTCCGGGGTTGAACTGGTCGAGCTGATGCATGGCGAGGACCATGACCTGCAGGTGGTGTCCATCCACCAGCCCCGTGCTGCCAAGGAAGACGTGGAAGCCGACGAGGCCGAAGCCGCCGATGCCGAGGCCCAGTCCGAGGCCGACGAGAAGAAGGAAGAGGGCGGCGAGTAAGCGTCCACCCGAGCGCGCGGGGGCGGCTGCCCAGGTTGCCGCCCTCCCGCGGCTTGATCAGGGGTTTCAATGTCTGAACAGATCAAGCTCATCATCGGCCTCGGCAACCCCGGGGCCGATTACGTTGATACCCGGCACAATGCCGGCTTCTGGTACGTGGAAGAATTGGCTGCCCGCTATGGTGGCCTGTTCAGTGGTGAGCGGAAGTTTCATGGCGAGATGGCGCGTATTCACGTGGGTCGGCATGATCTGCGCCTGTTGCGTCCCCTGACTTACATGAATCGCAGTGGCCAGTCCGCCCGGGCGGTAATGGATTTCTTCCGTATCCGGCCTGAAGAAGTGCTGGTGGCCCATGATGAGCTGGACCTGGCGCCGGGGACCGTGCGCCTGAAGTGGAATGGTGGCCATGGAGGCCACAATGGACTGCGGGATCTGGACCGGCACATCGGCCGGGATTTCCGTCGTTTGCGAATCGGAATCGGTCATCCCGGGCATGCCGCGGCGGTGGTGGGCTATGTTCTCAAGCGCCCGGGCAGCGAGGATGAGGCCCTGATTCGCGAATCCATCCGGGATGCCGCCGACGCCCTGCCGGCCATCCTCGACGATGGCCTGGAGGCGGGCATGAACCGCCTGCACACACGGGCCTGAGCGCGATATTGGAGAATCTTTAATGGGAATCAAGTGTGGCATCGTGGGTCTGCCGAACGTGGGCAAGTCCACGCTTTTCAATGCCTTGACTGCGGCCGAGATCCCGGCCGAGAACTATCCCTTCTGTACCATCGATCCCAATGTGGGAGTCGTACAGGTGCCGGACCCTCGTCTGGAGCGGATCGCCGAGATCGTCAAGCCGCAGAAGATCATTCCCACCACCATGGAGTTCGTGGATATTGCCGGCCTGGTGGCCGGGGCCTCCAAGGGCGAGGGCCTGGGTAACCAGTTTCTGGCTCATATCCGCGAGACCGATGCCATTGCCATGGTCGTGCGTTGTTTTGAGGATGATGATGTCACCCATGTGGCCGGCAAGGTGGAGCCGCTGGCGGATATCGACACCATCGGTACCGAATTGGCCCTGGCCGACCTGGATACGGTGGAAAAGGCCATGCAGCGAACCCAGAAGGTGGCCAAGTCCGGCGACAAGGATGCGCGCGCACGGCTGGTGATTCTGGAGAAGCTTCAGGGGCACCTGGCGGAAGGCCAGCCGGTTCGCAGTCTGTTGCTGGATGAGGACGAGACTCAGGCCATCCGCGACTATCATTTGCTGACCGCCAAACCTCTGATGTATATCGCCAACGTGGATGAGTCCGGATTCGAGGACAATCTCCTGCTTGAGCAGGTGCGGTCCCATGCCGAGAATGAATCGGCCGAGGTGGTGCCGGTCTGCGCCGCCCTGGAAGCCGAGATTGCCCAGCTTGAGCCCGAGGAGCAGAGCGAGTTTCTGGCGGATGCCGGCATGGACGAGCCTGGCCTGAATCGGGTCATTCGCGCCGGCTATCGTCTTCTGGGGCTGGAGACCTACTTTACTGCGGGTGAAAAGGAAGTTCGGGCCTGGACGGTCAAGGCCGGTTCCAGCGCCCCCAAGGCGGCGGCCGTGATTCATACCGACTTCGAGAAGGGTTTTATCCGTGCCGAAGTGGTTTCCTACGAGGATTTCACCGCCTGCGGCGGCGAGCAGGGCGCCAAGGATGCCGGCAAGTGGCGCCTGGAAGGCAAGGATTACATTGTTCAGGAAGGCGACATCATCCATTTTCGTTTCAATGTTTGATGCCGGTTTTGGCGCTTGACAGCGAGCGCTGATCACGCCAAAATCCCGCATCTGCCGGCTCTCTTCCCGAGACCGGTCCTGTTTGAAAAATGGCTATGTAGCTCAGTTGGTTAGAGCACAGCATTCATAATGCTGGGGTCGGTGGTTCGAGCCCACCCATAGCCACCAGTTTCGATGCCAGAGAAGGCGGGGTGGCCAGGGCCTGCCCATTACCCACAACGCCCGTGTCAGAGTCCCGCAATTCGATCTCGGCAAGGCGCCGCTCACCGGAAGAGTGGTAGGCTTTCCAGGAGCGGCAACGCCGCCGAGGCCGAATTGCGGCGCTTCCTTCGACGAGTCGCTGGCCGGCCATTTCCTGCGTTGCGCTTGCCTGAAAGGTAATCAGCCTTCCCGCACAAGCGCGCCCTGAATCCGACCGGTCGGTAACGCGCTGACGTGGGCCTTGCGGGTAGTGGGCAGGCCGATAGGGCCCCCCGCCTTTTTTGTTACCGCGTCTGCTGGCGTGGATGTGTTTAGCCCGGAGAGAAAGTATGTCCTTGTTTTCCCGTTCACGTGCCTGGTCTGTTCTGCTGTTGGCCGCGTTTCTTCTGCCGTTGATGGCCTGTGAGTCCATTGATGACGACGGCGACTTTGCGGTCGAGATTCGTACCGCCGCGGCACAGGGTATTCCATTCAATACCCTCGTCGAACTTCATGCCGGGATCGATGAGCCGCGGGAAACCTGGACGGCTCGCGTTGATCCCAATGGGGTGCTGCGGTTTCGCTTCGAGGAAGACAATCTCCCTCATCCCCGGGATTTCATCTGGCTGGAAGCGCAGGTTCAGCGGGCTGATGGCGTGCTGATTGATCTGAAAGTGCTGGTGGATGAATGGCAGCACATCGAAGCGGCGGTTGATGAAGACGGTCAAATCACGCCCAATGAGTTCCCGCGTCTGTTCTTTTCCGCCCTGCGCCTCGTCGAGAGCGAAATGCTGGAGCATGAGGCGGATGGCCTCATCCGCGATGGCGAAAAGCTGCGTCAATATCTGGATGAGCTGGATGCGCAGGTCCTGCTGGACAGTACCACCGCGCTGATGGTCGCTCTGAATACCAGCGACCCGGGCTTTCCCGATGAGCTGGATGAAATCAGAAAGCTGTTCACCCAGCCTGAAATCACCCGAGACCTGATTCTTCAAGCCGGTGACACCCAACCGGATCTGCTGGCAGAAATTCGCACGAGGGTTCTGGATCAGGCCGATCGGAAAGCCGGCTGGAATGAGCCGTCGGAGCTGCTTGGTCGCTTTGCCATGCATTTGCCACGCTTTCCCGGCATTACCGGCGATGTCTTCCGTTTCGATACCGAAAGCAGTGGCCGTATTGGTGCCCCCGAAGGCCAGGATGACTTCAGCTGGTGGCTGGAGGATGGCTCGGTCAAGATCGATTTTGCCGGTGACCTGACCTGGCGTGGCTCTGAACTGCAACAGGACGAAGACGGTAACCCGGTCACGGCAGAGTTTACCGAGCGGTATGATTCTGCTCGCTTCCACCGGATTCTTGCTGGAGAAGAATCGAACCTGATTCTGGTTCAGGCGGAGTTCGAGCGCGTATTCGACGATGAAGAATTCGGGACCCAGACGCGCACCGCAACCCGCGCAATGACGGGTTGGTTCGGCAGCAAGGATGAGCTTCCGGTAGAGGAAGTGGAGGGGCGTTGGGTCCTCAACCTTCCGGACAGTGATCTGGACGAACAGGTGGCCTCCCTGCGCCTTGACCCCAACAACATGGGTGAAGTCGAATTTGGTGGCTGGAAGGCCGGCGAAACCATCAATTGGAGCAGTGATGAGTCACAACTGATTTTCGAGGCACCGGATGGCCGCCTGGAAATCGAATTTGTGCGCCCCTCCCGCAACGGTTGGGTTGGCATCATCACCGAACTGGACGAGACCGGGGCAGTAATTTCCGAGTCCGTGGACCTGATCGACCGGGGCGATTCGGCGTTTGACCCCAATGATGTGGCCGGAACCTACTGGCCTTTCGGCGGCAATGTGGCGCCTGGTATGGACAGCGCCACGGCTTTCCGCATTCGACTGACGACCGCCCAGGAAGGTGAAGAGGGGCAGGCCCAGTCCATGCGATCGGTGGGTTGGGTTGTTGAGGATGGCGATGTTGTCATCCGCAGTTGCTTCGACGAGGAAGAACAGGTCTGGGTCGGCCTGCAGGAAGACCCGGACGAGGAACTGGTATGCACCGAGTTCCGCCGCCGCACCTGGGATCTGGTCCGGATTTCCGAGCGTGATGAGGACGATGACGACTATGTGATCGTTGAGACCCTGGAGGTCTGGAACAACGAGGACCTCAGCGAGCCGCCCAACAACACCTTCTTCAAGCGCCTGTATTTCGTGGAGCGGCGCAGCCCTGAAGTGGGCGGCGAAGAACAGCAGGCCGGCCATGTGGCATCCCCCCTGGCGGACATCCTGGTTCCCGGGCGTGGTCATCCTGACCCGGAAATTGGCGGCGAACGTTGATTTAGGCTCGACAACCTCCATCTTGGCCTGCAATAGTGCACCTTGGTTGGTCTGTCACAGGAGAGACGCAGATGAAAACGAATTCGCGAGGATTTGGCCGCCTTGTTCCGGGCGTGACGGTGGGCTTGATGGCGTCGATGGTCCTGGCAGCCTGCACCACACTGGATCCCTATACCGGCGAGGAGCAGCGCGCTCGAGCAACAACCGGTACGGTGGTCGGTGCGGTGACGGGTGCCATTCTCGGGGCAGCCACGGCCAGTGATCGCCGTGAACGCCAGCGTCGGATGCTGATTGGCGCCGGTGTGGGCGCTCTGAGTGGTGGCGCCGTGGGTGCCTATATGGATCGTCAGGAGGCCGAGCTTCGGGAGCGACTGGAAGGGACCGGTGTATCGGTCACCCGGGACGGGGATCAGATTCATCTGAACATGCCGGGTGACATCACTTTCGACTTCGATAGCGATGCCGTGCGCTCTGAGTTCTACGAAGTGCTGGATTCGGTGGCGGTGGTGTTGGAAGAATTCGATCAGACCGTGGTTGAGGTAGCCGGGCATACTGACAGCACGGGCGCGGCAAGTTATAACCAGCGTTTGTCCGAGCGACGGGCTCAGTCGGTTTCAAGGTATCTCCTGTCCCAGGGCTTGATTGAGGAGCGTATGCTGGTGGTGGGTTACGGTGAGGATCAGCCCGTGGCCAGTAATGACACTGAAGAGGGTCGTCGCCAGAACCGCCGGGTGGAACTGACCCTGGTGCCGGTGACCGATGATTGAAGTCTGAGCAAACAATCACAGCCATGAAAAAAGGCCGCTTTTGCGGCCTTTTTTCATGGCTGTGATGCCGATATCTTCAAAGCCCCATCATCAAACCCGCCAGGGCATATCCCACCAGCGCCAGAACCCCGGCCACCAGAGCGTAGGGGATCTGGGTGCGGACATGTTCAAGGTGATCACAGCCCGCACCCAGTGAGGAAATGATGGTGGTGTCGGAAATGGGCGAGCAATGATCACCGAAAACGCCACCCCCCATGACTGCCGCCAGGATCAGGGACGGGGGTACATCCATGGCTGCCGCCAGTGGCAGGGCGATGGGAATCAGGATGCCGTAGGTACCCCAGGAAGTGCCGGTGGTAAAGGAAATGATGGCACCGGCCAGGAAGGTCAGTGGGGCGAGCAGGAAAACCGGCAGTGCCGGCCCGAGCATGGCGGCAACAAATTCGCCCGTTCCCAGCCCTCGCATGCTGGCGCCAAGTGCCAGGGCCAGTAGCACCGTGGCCACTACCGGCAGCAGCTTGCCCATGCCCTGAAAGCCCAGTTCCACCAGGCGTCGGTGTTCGAACACGCCGTCCCAGCGGAGTAGCACATAGGCCACCGCCACGGCCAGGGCTGTGGCCCACAGTACCGACTGGGCGCCGGCGCCGGCCAGCAGGCTGCCGTCCCCGGTCAGCCACAGGAAGAACAGGATGCCACCGATCATGGTTCCCACCGGCAGCAGCATGTAGCGGGCACGGGTGGGCTGGATTTCGTAACTATCCACCTGGTTTTCGTCCATCTTCGACTCCGCGGTTTTCAGCGGGCCGTGTACGCGGGTAGTCAGGACGGTGTAAAAGACCAGGGCCAGGGTGAGCAGGGCATAGAAGTTTAGCGGAATGGTCGCGGCCAGCACCGCCACCGGGTTTTCGTACTGGAACTCATCGATCAGCCCCAGCAGATAGGCTCCCCAGCCATTGAACAGTATCAGGATCGCCACCGGTGCACAGGTGGAGTCGATGATATAGGCCAGTCTGGCCCGACTCATGCGGAAGCGGTCGAACAGGCCCCGGGCCACGATACCCGAGGTGAGGATACTCATGTTGGTTTCAATGAAGATCGCGAAACCGGTGAACGTAGGGAGCAACCCGGCCCGGCGGGCATTATTGGTATAGCCGCCGCGAGTCAGCCACTGTACAACCGCCGCCACACCGCCGGAATACTGGATATAATAGAGCAGGGCCCCCACCAGCAGACTGAACATCAGGATGCGGGTGCTGTTGGGGCTCTCGAAGACCGCGGTGGCTCGATCCAGCATGCCGGTAAAGCCACCGCCCGGATTGAACCCTGCCAACAGGGTTTCCGACACGAACAGTGCCGCCAGCAGCGCGACGATCACTTCCCGTTTCCAGATCGCCACGGCAATGGCCACCACCGGTGGCAACAGACTCAGCCATTCCATACCTCAGGGCTCCGGGGCAGGGCCAGCCGGCGGCCCCGGCGGGGCCACCGGTGGCTTCCTTGGATTCAACGGATGGGCAGGAGATTGATGAGGTTCATGTCCTCATCATCCACCAGCTCGATATTGCCGGAAGGTGAAGTGAGCAGCGTGGTGACGCCAGGGCCGTGGCCGGCCACACCGCTGATGCCATGAACGACTACGCCAACACTGATCGCACCACCCCGGTAGATGCGACCGAATTTGTGGTCGGCATCCGTGATGGCAACGATGTCACCGAAGCGAAGACGGTCAAGCCCATACCGTTCCACGACCTCCTCGTCGAAGAACTGGATGTCGTAGTCGCCGGTGAAGACATGATTTCGGCCCAGACCGGAGCCCATGATCTTTGCCGGGATGCGGACGCTGACGGGGACTACCAGCCGATCCTGCTCGTCCAGCCCCATGCCGCGTTCCGTCATGGCCTCCAGTAGGTCCGGGCTCATGTTGCGAATGTAGATGTCGTCGGCATTGCGGGCTTCCATGCCCAGGCCCACGGCCCGGATCTGCATCCGGTCTCCCACCACCAGATCGTCATAGACCTCGTCGGGGAAATCCACCATGACATTCTCAATGCCGCCATGCTTGCCGATCACACGGCCTTCCGCGCCGGCAGCCTCACCACTGATGATGCGCACCCGATTGCCTATCTGGGCCAGTACATTCAGGGCCCGGTTGGCGGTATCACCCGGCGAACCGTTACGAATGCTGACAGCCGGCTCCACATGATCCCCCGCCATGTGCACGGCGGAGTCGCCGGTTCGGAAGTTGTAGGTAATGCCACCCGTGCCCGGGGCGGCCGCGACGGTGCCATCCGGCGATACCCGCAGGGGTGGGTCGGCCTGATGGGGCTGGGTAATCTCGCCAATCACGGCCTGTTCCACCAGTTTGTCCAGATTGACTTCCAGGGGGGTGACATCCCGGGCCTCAGTCTCGCTGGCACAGCCGGCCAGCAGAAGGGCGGCAATCAGTCCCAGCAATTTTACGTTGGGGGCAAAGACTCGTTGCATTCCAGCTCCTCCTTACAGCTTGTCGAAGGCATTCCGGGTCATGTTTTCATGCCCGTCGGCGGTGACCACCACGTCGTCTTCAATGCGGATGCCGCCGAAGGGGCGGAAGCGGTCCACCTGGGTCCAGTTGATGGCCTTCCCTTCCTCGCTTTCCCGGATCGGGTCCAGAAGCTTGTCGATGAAGTACAGACCCGGTTCCACCGTGAGACTCTGGCCGGCGTCCAGCTTGCGGGTGGTGCGCAGATGGGGATGGGCGGCCGGTGGCGGCTCCCGGCTGCCATCGGGGCCGGCCATATGGCCCCCCACATCGTGGACTTGCAGGCCAATGAGATGGCCCAGGCCGTGGGGGAAGAACTTGCGCGTCAGCCCACTTTCAAAGGCCTCTTCCGCCGAAACGGTAATGAAGGACCAGTCGGCAAGCAGGCGGGACAGGGCCCGGTGGGTCTGATCGTGGAGGTCGCCGAAAGAGATGCCGGGACGCAGCTGCTCACAAAGACCCCGCTGGAGGGCATCCATCTCGTCAATCAGGCGGGAAAAGTCGGCGTCACCCCCGGACCAGGTCCGGGTTATATCGGATGCATACCCCTTGAAGGCGGCACCGGCATCGATCAGAAAGGAGCGGGCCTCGGCCGGGGCCTGGCGTTCCAGATGGTCATAGTGGAGGGTGGAACCGTTCTCGTTGAGGGCAATGATGGCCGGGTAGGGGAGCTCGGCCTGGGTGTGGCTGCAGGCAGTGCAGAAGGCCTGATGAATCTCGAATTCGCTCGCCCCCTCACGGAATGCCCGTGCCGCGGCCTGGTGCGCTTGTGCCCCGAGTCGGTTGGCCTCGCGCATGCATTGGATTTCGTAATCCGTCTTCCAGGCCCGGTAATAGTGGAGATGATTGAGCAGATCCTCCGGGTTGCGTCGGCATTCACCCAGAGCCGCCGGCGGTGCCTCACCCAGATAGACGGGGTGGCGAAGGGCCACCAGTTGCTTGTCGATCTCGCTGCTGTCCTCGTAGAGCTCGATCTCGAAGGCCCCGGTCCAGTCCCCCTCCGGCGCCTCCGGGGTCTTGTGCCAGAAATCGTTGGGCGCGTGCAGGAGCAGGCGGGGACGCTGGCCGGCCTGATAGACCAGATAGCTGCCCGGATGTCTGGTCAGGGGCGCCCAATAGTTGAAAAGGGGGTTCACCTTGAAGGGATAGGCGATATCATCGAGAAAACGCTGGTGCACCGGCCCGCTGTCGATCACCACCGTGGAGACGCCACAGCGCTCCATGGCATCGTCGAATCGGTGGCGGACGGTTTCAATATGGGCCAGCTGTGCTGAATCGTTGGTCTGGACCGCTGTGCTTGGCATATCCTTGAATCTCTGACTCTGAATGGAGTCGAACAGGATAACCCAGGCGGGCCCTTGCGCGCAGGGGGGTCTAGAGGAGGGATCGCAAAGTGAAAGCCCCAACCCCGCTGGTTTTGCTGCTGCTCGCTCTGCTGGCGGTTTCAGCCAAGGCGGATATTCGAGAAGATTTCGAACGCCCGGCCGCCTTCGAGCCCGATATTGCTTTCTGGACGCGCATCTATACCGAGGTCGGCACGAACGGCGGGCTGCTGCATGACCGTCGCTATCTGGGCGTGGTCTACGAAGTGGTCCGGTTCCCGGAGGGCGCGGAACGGCCCGAGCGCAGGCAGCACCTGGACCAACGCCGGGAGGTCGTGCGAAATCGCTTGCTTGAACTGGCCCGGGACCCCGGCATAGAGGCCGATTGGGCGGAGGAGATGCGCCAGCTCTGGGGCGATGGCGCCGGTCCGGCTGAGTTTCGTGCCGCGGCCGATCGCATCCGGTTTCAGCTCGGTCAGGCCAATCGTTTTCGTGCCGGCCTGGAGCGCTCAGGTCGCTGGGAGGCCCATATCCGGCAGCAGATGCGGGAGCATGGTGTGCCCGAGGGCATGGTCGCCTTGCCCCATGTGGAGTCCTCATTCACCCCCTACGCCCGTTCCCGGGCGGGTGCCGCCGGCATGTGGCAGTTCACCCGGGGTACCGGACAGCGCTTCATGCAGGTGGATCATGTTGTCGATGAGCGCCTGGATCCCTGGCTGTCTTCCCGAGCCGCTGCACAGCTGCTGAGCCACAACTATCAGGTTACCGGTAGCTGGGCCCTCGCCCTGACCGCTTATAATCATGGCGCTGCCGGCGTCAGGCGGGCGGTGTCGATTACCGGCAGCGATGATATTGCCCGCATCGCCCGGGAGTATGAAGGCCGCCGCTTCGGCTTTGCCTCGCGAAATTTTTACCCCGCTTTCCTGGCCGCCCTGGATATCCACGCCGAGCCGGAGCATTACTTTCCCGCCCTGGAGCCCGAGCCCCCGGTTGTGTCCAATGGCCTGGAAATGCCCGCCTATGTCCCGGTGCGGGCCCTGGCCGATGCCCTTGATGTCGCCCCGGATGAGCTTCGGCGGCTGAACCCTGCCCTGCTACGGCCGGTGTGGGACGGCCAGAAGTATGTCCCCCGGGGCTATCCGCTACGATTGCCTGCCAGCGTTGACAGCCTCAACCCGCAAGATCTGCTCTCGCGACTTGATGAGGATCAGCTATTCGCCCGTCAGGCTCCGGACCGCTATCACGTGCTGCGACGGGGCGAGACCCTGTCCCATGTTGCCGACCGCTATGGGGTCAGTCTCAGTCAACTGGTCGCGATCAATGATTTGCGCAATCCCCACCGAGTCAGAGCCGGCCAGCGATTGACACTGCCCGGCAACGATGCGGCCCCGGTCCGGGAGCGCGTGCCCGCCGATGGCCGGTACCAGGTTCGACCGGGGGATAACCTCTCCCTGATTGCAGCCCGCTTCAACACCACCGTGACTCGCCTGAGTGAAATCAATGATCTGGGCAATGGTGACCGGATTTTTCCGGGTCAGGAACTGAAGGTAGCGACGGTGACCCGCAGCCCGGAGGCTGCCGCTGACGATGATGGGCCGACAGGCGAGGTGGCAGAGGCGCCGGAGAAAGCGGCGGATGATGAGTCACCCTCGGCCCTCCCGACGCCCGTCGCCGCAGTGGAAGACGGTCCCGAGGCGATGGAACCGCTTGCCGATGAGGCTCGGAGGGATGGGGGGCATTTGCCGGAAGAGCAGCCGGAACTGGCTGCGGATCCCAGTGATTACGCCGTGGGCGTGGATGGGACGATCGAACTCCGTTGGGGCGAGACCCTGGGCCATCATGCTGATTGGCTGAATATTCGGACTCAGAGCCTGCGTGAGCTCAATGGTTTGCGATTTGGTGATTCGGTGGTCGCGGGCCAGCGCCTGCGACTGGATTTTTCCAGCGTCGAACCGGCCGACTACGAGTCTCGCCGGCTCGCCTTCCATCAGGCGGTGCAATCCCGGTTTTTCAGCCAGCACAGGATCAATGGTGAAAGCCATCATGAAGTGCGGGAGGGGGATTCCCTGTGGAATATCTCCCGCCGCCACGGTGGGCTGCCTGAGTGGCTGCTGCAGCAGTACAACCCCGATCAGAACCTTCGTCGTATTCGGCCAGGGGACGAAATTCGCGTGCCGTTGGTGGAACGACTAGACTGAAATCGCGGGACCGGCGACCTGATCGTCCACAGAGTAACCTGGACAGCTTAACGCTGCGCATGCAGCAATGGGGAGGCTTTTCGTGTCCAGTCCGACCTTGCCTCGTTGGCTGCGCCACCGCCGGCTCAGTCTGCGGGTTATCCTCGTCATCCTCCTGATCAGTGGCCTGTTTACCCTGATCACGGCTTCCTACCAGTTGTACAGTGAGTATCGCCGGGAATATTCCGGTCTTGAGCAGCGTCTGCAGGAAGCCGAGGCCAGTTTTGGTGACAGTCTGGCCCGGAGCGTCTGGGCCCTGGATGAAAACCTGGTGGCCTTGCAGCTACAGGGGATCGCGCAGATTCCCCATGTCACGCGAGTTGAGATTCGTGGGGATATTGAAGCCCGGGTGGGTGAAAGCAGCGATTATCCTCATCAATTGGAACACTTCATTCCTGTAGTCTATACCGGCGAGGATGGCATTCCCCAGGCCCTGGGCAATGTTCGGGTCGAGGCGGACCTCAGAGGCATTCACGAACGTCTCTGGAGCATGGGGCTGGTGATTCTGGCCAGCCAGGCGATCAAGACATTCAGTGTGTCCCTGATATTGCTCTTCGCCTTCTATTATCTGGTAACGCGTCATCTCCAGGCCCTGGCCCGCTTTGCTCGTCGCTTGCGACTGGATCGTCTGGGGCTGCGGCCGAAGCTGGCTCGTCCCGAGCATGGCCTGTTGCGACCGGATGAGCTGGACGATGTGCGCGAGGCTTTCGATCATGCCATTGCCCGAATCCGCCGCGATTTTGCCGCCCGCAACGCCGCCGAAAGGGAACGGAATCTGCTGGCCAGTGCCCTTGAGCAATCGCCTGTCGGTGTCGTGATCATGGACGCGCAAGGGCGGGTCAAGTATCTCAACCCTCGCTTCATTGAATTCAGTGGCTGCAGTAACGAGGAAGTGCTCGGCCGCCAGGCCTTCCAGCCAGGAGGGTGGTTCCACCAGCGTATCAGTCTGCCCCGAGGTGCCAGTGACCCCTGGGAAACGGTGCAGGCAGGTGAAGAGTGGCAGGGTGAGCTTCGCTTTCGGCGGCAAGATGGTCAGTTTCGCTGGTGTCGGGGATTTGTCAGGTCGCTGAGCGATGGTGATCAGCGCTACTTTCTTGCCCTGCTTGAGGACACCACCCAGCTTCGGGCGGTTCAGGAGCGACTGGATTTTCACACTCGATTTGACCCCTTGACGGAGCTGCCTAATCAGATACTGGCCTACGAGTATCTCGCCGGAGAGTTGAATGCCTTGGATGGGACGCAGCGCCTGGCGTTGTTGTTTCTGGACCTGGACAACTTCAAATACGTCAATGACAGCCTGGGCCACGGTGTTGGGGATGAGTTGCTCAATACCATTGCCGGGCGGCTGCGCAGGTATTCAGACGACGACTGGATACCGGCTCGATTCGGCAGTGATGAATTCCTGGTTATCGTTCCCAGTGTCGGCGAGGAAGGCGAGCTGGTGGCGCGTCTGGAAGCACTCATGAATGCTTTGCGGGAGCCGATGATTCTTTCCGGTGAGAACTTCTTTCCATCGGTCACGGGCGGTGCGGCAATCTATCCGGATGCGGGGGATAATGCCCGTGCCCTGCTCCAGGCTGCTGATACCGCCTTGTATGCAGCCAAGGCGGAGCGCAAGAACTCCCTCCGTTTCTATGACCCCCAGTTGGGTGTGGAGACCCAGCATCGCCTGACACTGGAAAGTGACCTTCGTCAGGCCCTGGCCGAAGGGCAGTTTGAGTTGCACTATCAGCCGGTGATCGACTTGAACAGTGGCCAGCCGGAGAGTCTCGAGGCGCTGATCCGGTGGCGTCACCCAAGCCGTGGTCTGATTCCGCCGGATGAGTTCATACCCCTGACCGAAGAGAATGGCCTGATCCTGCCCATCGGCGAATGGGTCCTCAGGACCGCCCTTGGGGACCTGGCTCAACTGCGCCGAACCCTGGGGCTGGAGGGGCTGACCATGGCAGTCAATCTCTCACCCCGCCAACTTGTGGAGGGCGACCTGTCCGAGACAATCAGTGATGCACTTCAGCAAGTCGGACTTCCCGGTGATGCCCTGCAATTGGAGTTGACAGAGCGCTTGTTTCTGGAAGAGTACTTCGCCACTCGACAGAAACTGAAGCAGTTGGAGGGGATGGGGATAGCCCTGGTGGTTGATGACTTCGGAACGGGCTATTCCGCCTTGGCCTATCTTCGCCGTTTTCACGTCAACACCCTCAAGGTCGACCGGGAGTTTGTTCGTGATATCAGTGAAGATGAAGATGATGCGCTTTTGACTCAGGCAATCATATCCCTTGCCCACGACCTCAAGATTCAGGTTGTGGCGGAAGGGGTGGAGACGGCGGTGCAACTGAATTACCTGCGTCAATGCGGTTGCGAGAAAGGTCAGGGGTATTATTTTGCGCGGCCAATGCCCTTCGTTGAAACCGAGGCTTACCTTCTTCAGGTGATCGCCGATGCCTGACTCATTCCCAAGCCAATTCGTATTGCGTGGCGCGCTCCTTCTTCTTGGGTTTACCTTGTTGTTGGCCCCGATCTCGTTAACGGCAGAGGAGACCGTGATTCGTCACATCAAGCCGGATGTGGAAGAGGAGGCCAGGGACGCCTATTTTGTTGAATTGCTGAGTCTTGCCATGGAGCAGACGCAAGAGAGTCATGGCCCCTTCCGTCTCGAGAGGGCGCCGATCCGCATGACCCAGAGTCGGGCCATGCGTGAGATGCGCCATGGACGCCATGTGGACGTGGTCTGGACCATGACTTCCCGTGACAATGAATCAGGCTGGTTGCCTGTCCGCGTCCCTCTCTTGCGAGGTCTGTTGGGTGTCAGGGTGCCTGTGGTGGCGGCGGAGCATGTGAACCGCATGGAAGCCGTGACCGATCTCAGCGAGTTGCGGCGCTTCGTGGCCGCGCAGGGTCATGACTGGCCGGATACGGGTATTCTGAGGGCCAATGATGTCAGGGTGGAAACCAGCTCCGATTATGAAGCCCTTTTCCGGATGGTGGCCGGGGGGCGAGTGGATTTCCTGCCCAGGGGTGTTATTGAGGTTTGGGCTGAGGAGCAAATCTACCGGCGGTATGACCTGGCGCCGGGCAACGGTCCCCTGATTGCCTACCCAGCGCCCATTTATTTCTTCGTCGCCCCGGAAAATCATGCCTTGGCAGAGCGCCTCGAAGCAGGATTGCTGAAGGCCTTGGATGACGGCAGCTTTCTGAGCTTATTTGAATCTCATCCCGCGAACCGCCTGGCCATCAGCCGTTTCCTGGAGACCGATCGCGCGGTCATCTGGCTGGATAATCCCAATCTAACTGAGGAAACTCCCACCGATGAGGCGGATTTCTGGGTAGAAAGGGTGTTCGAACAGCTGAGTAATGCGCCTTAAGCGCCTATACTCTGGATCATGATCAAGGAACCCGGCACCACCAGTGAGAAATTGCCTGGCGACGACAGGCTCTACCGGCGGCTGTTCGAGGCCTCCACCCACGCGGTGTTGGTTTATACCTCCAGCCAGATAGTGGCCGCCACTCCGGCGGCTGTCAGACTGTACGGTTATTCCGATGTGTCCCAGATCATCGGGCGGCACCCGGCTGACCTCTCACCCCCAAAGCAAGCGGATGGTCTGGACTCCCGAGCAGGGGCGGCAAGTCACATTCGCGAGGCCTATGCATCCGGCATCAGCCACTTCGAGTGGCTCCATCAACGCGCGGATGGCACCACCTTCCCTGCTGAAGTCTCCATGACCCGTCTTGATTTTCAGGAAGGTCCGGTGCTGCGTGCCACTATCCGAGATTTGTCGGAACAGAAGGAGATGGAAGCCCGATTGCGACAACGCGCGGATAGCCTCGAACACCGCCTGCATGAGCGCAACCAGGAATTGCTGGAGAGCAACCAGGCGCTGGAGCGGGAAGTGGCTGCCCTGCAGAATACCGAACGGGCGCTGTCGGATCAAAAGGCCTTTTTCAAGCAGCTCTTTGATGCCTCACCCGAAGGCATTGTGCTCCTGGACCGGGAGGACCGGATTCTGAAAGTGAACCAGGCCTGGCTCGATATATTTGGTTACCAGGTGGAAGAGGTTGCAGGGCGCACCATCAATGAATTGATTGTTCCCGATATGCTCGAGCAGGAGGGGAGTACTCTCTCGGAGACGGTTCTGGATCGTCGACCGGTCCAGGCTGAGACCAAACGCCAGAGGAAGGACGGGGTACTGGTGGATGTCTCCATCCTGGGGGCACCGGTACTGATTGGCGATGACCAGATCGCGGTCTATGGCATTTATCGGGATATTAGCGGCCAGCGGCGCATGGAGGAGGAGAGCCGTCTGGCCGCTGCTGCACTGGAGAATACGGCTGAAGGGGTCATGATCCTGGACCGTGATCGTCGCGTGGTGAAAGTCAATAAGGCGTTTGCCCGGATTACTGGCTATGGGAAACAGGAAGTGATTGGTCGGCCCATGCCGTTTCGTTCCCTGCAGCGGGAACGGGGTGAAGATGATCGTGATATCTGGCGTGCCCTGGATCAGGACGGGCATTGGGAAGGGGAGGTGTGGAATCGAAGGAAGGGTGGTGAGACTTATCCGGAACTGCTAAGCCTGAGCACGCTCAAGGATGGGCAAGGGCAAGTCAGTCATTACGTTTGCGTCTTTAATGACATCAGTGAGCATAAGGAATATCAGCGCCAACTGGAGTTTCTCGCGCATCACGATACATTGACAGGCCTGCCCAATCGTACTCTCTTTCAGCAGGAATGCCAGCAGGCGATTGGCCGAGCCAAGCGCAGCGGCAAGGTGGTGGGTATCCTGTTTCTGGATATGGATCATTTCAAGACCATCAATGACTCTCTTGGACATCCGGTAGGGGATCGCTTCCTCAAGGATGTGGCGAGCAGACTCAAGGAAGTGATACGGGAAAGCGATCTGGTTTCCCGCTTCGGTGGCGATGAATTCGCCATCCTGGTGGATAATATAGACGACCCGGAGGACGTGGCCACGGTTGCCAACAAGGTCCGCGAGGTCCTGTCGGAGCCGGTGCGGGTGGATGAGTACGAACTGGCAGCTTCTTGCAGTATAGGCATCAGTCTTTTTCCCGCCGATGGTGAGGATGCCTCCTCCCTGTTACGGAATGCAGATACCGCCATGTATCGGGCCAAGGAAAAAGGCAGAAATTGCATTCAGTTCTTCTCCGCGGATATGAATGCTCGGGCCTATGAAGAGCTATTGATGTCCAAGGCCTTGCGAGATGCTCTGGATCAGGAGCAATTCGTTCTCCACTATCAGCCTTCCGTCTGCCTGGATACATTCAAGATCGTTGGTGTGGAAGCTCTGGTCCGCTGGGAGCACCCGGAGCAGGGTCTGGTGCCACCCTCTACCTTCATTCCGCTGGCCGAAAGGAATGGCCTGATTGGCGAGCTTGGCCGCTGGGTGTTCCGGGAGGCCTGCCGTCAGGCGGTGGCCTGGCGGGATCAGGGGCTACCGTCCTTGCGAATGGCCGTCAATGTTTCAGCTCGCCAGTTTGGGCAGCGGCATTTGATTACCGAGTTGTCACGGGAAATCGACAGCAGTGGAATGCTGGCCTCGGATCTCCACATCGAAATCACCGAAAGCATGATGATGGAAAACCCGGATCGGGCCCGGCGGACGTTGGAAGCAGTGGCCCGCATGGGTGTGGATATTGCGGTGGATGACTTCGGGACGGGGCACAGTTCCCTGAGCTATCTGAAAGACTTTCCCATCCATTATTTGAAAGTGGATCGCAGTTTCGTCATGGGGCTGCCGGAGGATCAGGATGCCCTGGCTATTGTCCGCGCCATTGTGGCCATGGCCAAGAATCTCAAGCTGAAGGTAATTGCCGAGGGTGTGGAGACCGCCCGTCAGCGAGACCTGCTGGCGGAGATGGGTTGCGACGAGGCACAGGGGTACTTCTTCAGCCGACCGCGCCGAGCGGCGGACATAGCGCAACTGCTCAAGGAAAACCGGCCACTGCCCTGAGCGACCATGGGGTCGCCAGGGCAGTGGCGGCCAGGATTAGCGGTCCACTGCTTCCAGCGTGATGCTGGGAATATCGCCCTTGCGGGAAAACTGATGCTCCCGACCCATGTCCTCCATAGCCCGGTTACGCTCCTCCGCTGAGCGGTACCAGCGGAAGCTTTCCCAGTCACTGCCCAGAAGATGGGGAAGTGCCAGGGGGTCTCCCTGTGGCAGCGTGATGCGAATCCCGTATCGTTTCTGTTCACTCATGTTCCTATCCCTCAGATCCGGTCGCCGTGATCCAGATCGGCCGGTGGCAATTCTTCTTCGCCATCGCGGATAAAGTGATCCATCCAGCGCATCAGTCGCATGACGTACTCGCGTTGGCTGGTGGCATTGCGGTTACCGTGACCCTCGCCGGGGAAGGTCACCATGCGCACCGGGACATTGTTCTGCACCTTGAGGGTCCGATAGAGCTCCATGGACTGCCCCACATGCACCCGGGTATCCGCCTCACCATGCATGATCAGGATGGGCGTGCGGGATTGCTCGGCATGATAGATGGGGCTTCGCTTGAGGGAAAACTCCCAATCATCCCAGGGCCACTTGCGGGCATGCACCAGCATCAGTTCCTGGGGAATGTCCGAGGTGCCGAACTTGGAGATATTGTTGCTGATGCCTACGAACATCACGCTGGCTGCAAAGTGCTCGGTCTGAGCGGTTGCACCCCAGGCGGAAGCATAGCCGCCGTAGGAACCGCCGGTGATCCCCACCTTGTCACCATCAACCAGCCCGGTTTCCACCAGGTGCTCCTTGGCGTCGACGATATCGTCAAATTCAGCCCCAGCGGCGTCGGCCTGCCCGAGCATGGAGAATTCCACTCCTCGAGCCGTGCTGCCACGATAGTTCGGATAGAACACGGCATAACCCCGGGCGGCTGCCACCTGGCCCGGGTTGGAATAGTTGGTATTCCAGCCATTGGAGATATGGGCTTCGGGACCACCGTGGATGACCATGATCATGGGGTGATTGCCGCGACGACGCTCCCGTAGCGGGCGGATGAGGACACCCTCGAGTTCCAGGCCGTCGCGAGCCTCATGGGTCACCACTTCCTGGGGAGCCAGATCGCGGTCGGCCAACCAGGGATTGGAGTCGGTCCAACGTTCCAGGCTGTCATCCTGATGGACGTGAAGCTCCCGGGGGTGCTCTGGGCTGTCCGCGGCGAAGGCCAGCACACCGCCCCCATTGGACAGACTCAGGGAACGCAGGATGGGCTGCTCCGGCCCAATCAGGATCTCCTCGTTGTCGCCACTGCGGTGGATTCGACCCAGTTCGCTCTGGGTACCGCGGTGGCCGAGCCAGATAATGTGCTCGTCATCTTCCCAGGCCATGGTCTGGATGTGGCCGAGGTACTCATCCGCCTTGATGTTCTTGAACTCACCGCTGTCTACATCGCCCACGACCAGGCGGCCCTCGCGAGGATCATGGATATCCATGCTGCCGACCCAGGCCAGATGTTCTCCATCAGGGGACCAGGCCATGGATCCCAGTTTACCTTCCGTCTCAAAGCGGGTGACCACGTCACCACCATCGGCTTCCACCACCAGGGGGTGGCGGAACATCAGATCGTCATCCACCAGTGGGGTGGGCGCGATCATCATGGCCAGATGTTCGCCATCCGGACTCCAGTGCAGCTGGGACGCGCTGCCTTCGATGTCCAGCTTTTCGGGCTCCCCATCGCCATCAATGTCGGCCGTCCACACTTCCACATCCTGCAGTCGCTCCTCGATGACACGGGCATTGAAGCCCTTGTCCAGCAGTTTCCGACGTTCTTCGGAGGTCGGTTCCGTGGCCAGAAAGGCAACCCGTTCTCCCGAGGGATGCCAGCTGTAGCTGCGGATTCCGGTGGGATGGGTCAGCACGCGTCGTGCCTCGCCGCCCTTGGCTGGAATTACATAGAGAGAGCGCTGGTCGTCACCTTCACGGCGAGCCAGAAAGGAAATGCCGGAACCGTCAGGCAGCCAGTCAATGGCACTGATATTCACCTTGCCAGTGATAAAGGGGCGGCTCTTGCCTTCACCGGTGGCTATATGCAGCTCGCTCCAGGCCGGCCCATTCTCATCCTGGTAGGGATTGCGGGGCACGCTGCGCAGGTAGGCCACCTGTTCACCATCGGGGGAGACCGCCACCTGGGTGACCTGCTGGATGCGATAGAGATCATCCTTGTCCATGCCGTTGGCCAGCACCACGCCGGCCTGCAGGCAGAAGATGCCGAGAACGGCGGTTAGCAGAAAGCGTCTTGCCTTCATTGTCGGAACTCCTGATTGGGTGAAATGGGTTGCCTCGCCCGTAACGGGGCGATCCACCATGTGACAGGCGGAACAGGATAGGCAACCTGACCGTCATTGACCAGTTTTCCGATCTGGTCCGTGCGATTTGACGCGATTTTCCCAATCCACTCGGGTGCCGACGCCAGACTCTTCCGGGCGGTCCCCCTGGGCCGCCAGTATTGCTATGCTGTGGGTACGCAGGGATGTGTTCTCCATGGGGCGGGATGCCGAGAGGTCTTTGGGTTGGCTGTAAGTAGGCCGGCTCGCGGCGCGGGGGCCGACGGTGATTGAACAGGGAGACTTGGTAACGGCTGCGTTGGCGGCCCAGGCTGTCCTGTCCGCGGTTCTGGCGGTTTTCTTCCTGTACTTCCTGCATGACCGCCGCCGACCCTTCCTCAGATTGTGGGGCCTCAGTTTTCTGGCCCTTGCCATTCACGTGGTGCTGTCTCTGCTCACGTATCGTCTGTTGATGGCCGGCCTAGGCCCTGGTCTGCGCCTGCCAGTCTCTGTAGCTGCCCTTGCCGCCGTCTACGCCCAGGTAGCGTTACTGGTGGCGGGCGTCGTCGGCCTGGCTTATCGGCGCTTTTTGACCCCACGCCATCTGGCTGTGGTGGTGATTGTGGTTGCCCTCCTTGGCGGGGCGACTGCTCTGATCGGTGCCTTTGGCCCGGATGCGGCCTCGCTCCGGGTTTTCGTCCGCCTGGGGGTCAAGAACTTCCTGCTGGCCGCGGCGTTCATGGGCGCAGCATGGGTCATTCTCCGCCAGCGCAGCTCGCCGGTTCAGGCAGGCGCACTGTTGGCCGCGGGTGCCATGATTGCCTACGGGCTTCATTTGCTGCACACCCTGGCCATTCAGGTCCTTGGTCCTGCCGGGGTCTGGACGGCCCCCTATGCGCCCTTCCTGCCCATCGGCGATCTTGTCCTTTACGCCCTGATTGGCCTGGGTCTGGTGACCTGGCTGTTTGAGCACGAGCGGGCCGAGGCCCGGGTTGCCCGCAGTGAGGTTTCCCGTCTGTCCTTCTTTGATCCACTCACCGGCCTGCCCAATCGTCGCAACGTCCGGGTGCAACTGGCCAACCGGATCCGTGTATTGAGTGGTACAGGCCTGAAGGTGGCCTTCGCCTTTCTCGACCTGGAGCGTTTCCGGCGGGTCAACGATTCCCTTGGCCATGCCAATGGCGACAAGCTGCTGCGCAGTCTGGCGGAGCGGCTTGATGCGCGGCGCCCGGCACAGGCCACGGTGGCAAGAATATCCAGTGACGAATTTGCCGTCATTCTGACGGATTTGCCGGACGAGGCAGAAGCTCGCACCCATCTGGATTATCTGATGGATGCGGTGCGCGAACCGGTGCATGTGGGTGGGCATGATATTCATCTCGAGTGCGCCTGCGGTTATGCCCTTTACCCCGATGATGCCGAGGATGAGCGGGCGCTTATGCGCGCCGCCGACCTGGCCCATTCCTCGGCGCGGCGTCGTGGTGGCGGGCCGGTGCGTTATCGACGGATCATGGAAGTGGCGGCCGATGAACGCCTGGTGCTTGAATCGGAATTGCGGCGTGCCATCCCGGATGGCCAGCTGCGCCTGCTGTACCAACCCATCGTGGATGCCGAAGGGACTGTCAGGATGGTTGAAGCCCTGGTCCGCTGGCAGCATCCCGAGCGAGGGCTGCTGCTGCCGACTGAGTTCTTGTCCATGGCAACGACCGCTGGGCTGGCCAGCAGCCTTGACTATTGGGTGATGGAATCGGCCTGCCGGCAGATCGTGTCCTGGCGGGATCAGGGGGTGGACCTTCGGGTAGCAGTTAATCTGTCGGCCAACCTCTTCGAGGCGCCCGCGCTACCGTCCACAGTCGAGCGTATTCTGCGTCGAAGCAGCTTGCGGCCAAGTGATCTGCAACTGGAGATTACCGAGCAGGTGGCCATGGAAGATATCGAGGCCGGTAATGCCACCATCGAGCGGCTCAACGAGGTGGGTGTGGCTCTTGCGCTGGACGATTTTGGTACCGGCTACAGCTCCCTGAGCTGGCTCCAGCAGTTGCCGGTCAGCCGGGTGAAAATCGATCGCTCCTTCATTCAGGAGATTGAGCAGGCCCAGGGTCTGGCCATCGTGCGTTCAATAACCGACCTGGCCCATGCCCTGGGTTTGCGGGTTACCGCCGAAGGGGTGGAAAGTGCTCAGCAATGGGCACTGTTGCGCCAGCTGGGCTGCGATCTCTTCCAGGGGTTCCATTTCAGCCAGCCATTGGCCGCCTCGGAGGTGAGGGCGTTCGCTCAGCGACGGCGACTGGCTCAGCTCTGAGGGTCCTCAGCCAGCGCGGTGCTGAACCATCGCGCTGCCGGCCAGAGGACCCGGGCGGAACAGTTTCCGCTCGGGACTTTCGAAAAACGACCGGCACCCGGTCTCGGTGACGACCACCGTCTCGGAGATGCCAAGCAGCTTGTCTCCCTCCACGCCCCACAGCCAGGGGATCAGATGCATGGTCATCCCCGGCTCCAGCGGCCGCCGGTCCCCCGGTTTCAGGCTGAGCATATAGCCTTCATCCCAGCTGGGTGGAAAGGCGATCCCGATGCTGTAGCCGGCACGGGTGATGAGCTCGGCACCCAGACGATTGGCACTGATGATGTGGCGGGCGGCATGATCCACCTCGGCCGAGGTGACCCCCGGTCGGATGCAGTGCATCATTTCCGCCAAGGCTTCCTGGCCGATGGCCTCCGCCTCCCGCATGACTCTGGGGGGCTTGCCGGTCCAGATCGTTCGCATCATCGCGGTGTGGTAGCGACGCACGCAGCCGCCCACTTCCAGAAAGACAGTCTCATTCTCCTGGATGGTCCGGCCCTCCCAGGTGGCATGCCCGATCATGCAGCGAGGGCCGGACACGATATAGGGCGCTACCGCCGGATACTCGCCTCCCGCCCGAAACATGGCTTCATGAACGGCCGCGGCGACATCGTTCTCCGTGGCACCGGGCACGGCGGCTGCTATGCCTGCCGCCATGCCGGCTTCCGTGGCCCGGGCGGCCTTTTCCATCATCGCAAGTTCTTCTTCCGACTTGGTGATCCGCCCGGCCTCCACGATGCCGTAGCAGTCCACGAAATTGCTGCTGTCGAAGCTGGCCAGCATGCGCTCCTGCTGGTAGGCGGGGAAGAAGTAGCTATTGCGCTCGTAGCCGATCCACTGGTCATCCAGACCGAATTCCACCAGGGCATGGTGCAGGGTCTCAATGGCGTCACCGGTATCGGAATAGGGGCGGGTGATTTCCACCCAGGTCCGTGGCCAGACATTGGTTTCTTCCAAACGACGGGTCACCATGAAGGGCTCGTCTTCCAGGGGCACCACCAGGGCCTGGAAGTAGGAATAGCCGGTGGTCTGGTAGCCAGTGAGATAGAGCAGATTGCCCGGGTCGGTAATGATGGCCACATCGATACGGCGTCGCGCCATGCGTTCCCGCAGTTCCCTGAGTCGACGCTCGTATTCGCCGATGGAGAAACTCAGACCGTTGTGATCCCGCATCTTGGCGACTCCCAATCTGTTGACAGGTTCAGCTTTACGCAAGCTGGACCACCCCCGTCAAGTCCCGGAAATGACGGTTGTCAAGCCATTGGGTGGGGCGTCCGCGCTAGAATGGGGACACAATATTGCAGGTTAGGAATGGAGAACTCCTGAATAATCAGGGGTTGCTTGACTCAGGGGCTGCTCATGAATGAGCCGATCTATCTTGATTATGCCGCGACCACGCCGGTGGATCCTCTGGTTGCCGAGGCCATGGCCGGCTGCCTGACGCGTGATGGCTGTTTCGCCAACCCGGCCTCGGCCCATCGCCCCGGGCGAGAGGCTCGCCGGCGGGTGGAGGCGGCGCGGTTCGCGGTCGCTGAACTGCTGGGGGCCGAGCCGCGCGAGATGGTTTTTACCTCGGGGGCGACGGAATCCAACAACCTGGCCATTGCCGGCGCCGCCCGCTTTCACCGCCGACGCGGTGGCCATCTGATTACCTCCCGTACCGAGCACAAGGCGGTCATCGATGTCTTCCGGCGGCTGGAAGCCGACGGCTTCGAGGTCAGCTGGCTGACGCCCGCGGAGAGCGGCATTGTCGATCCAGCCCAGGTCGCCGAGGCCATCCGCGACGACACGGTGCTGATCAGTCTCATGCACGTCAATAACGAAACCGGCGTCATCCAGGATATTGCCGCCATCGCCGAGATCACCCGGGCCCAGGGTGTCCTGTTGCATGTGGATGCCGCTCAGTCGGTGGGCAAATTGCCCATTCGCCTGCAGGAGTGGCCGGTGGACCTCCTGTCCCTCTCGGCCCACAAGTTCTACGGCCCCAAGGGTGTCGGTGCCCTTTTCCTCCGTCGCCGCCCGCGGGCCCGGGTGGAAGCCATGATGTTGGGCGGCGGGCATGAGCGCGGTCTTCGCTCGGGGACCCTGGCCACCCACCAGATCGTGGGCATGGGGGAAGCGGCCCGTCTCGCGATTCGGGATATGGGCGCGGACCGTGAGCGCATTCTCGCCCTGCGGGGCAAGCTGGAAGCGAGGCTGTTGGCCATGCCCGGCGTACGCCTCAACGGGGATCCGGAGCGGCGGGTCGCCGGGACGGTGAACCTGGGGTTCGACGGGGTCCATGGCGAAGCCCTGGTGGCGGCACTGGATCCTTATCTGGCGGTTTCTTCGGGATCTGCCTGCACTTCGGCGTCGGCCGAACCTTCCTATGTGCTTCGTGCCCTTGGCCGCTCCGATGCCCAGGCCGAATCCTCTCTGCGCCTGAGTCTTGGCCGCTTCACCACCGAGGCGGAAGTGGATCGGGCGGCCGACTGCATTGAACAGGCCGTCTCGCGCCTGCGGGCCCTGTCGCCACGCTCCCTGGGCGATTCGGAACCGACCCCGCTTTCGGGTTAAAATGCCCCAGTGGCCGGTGTCCACCGGCGTGAACGGACGTCAGATCGCATGGTCGAAAGCCACAGCGAGGAAACAGCGGCACACGAGGTTTATGGCGAGGTCTGCTGGCAACGCTTTCTGCGGCCCCGCCATGCGGGGCCACCGCCCGCTGGGCTTGAATCGGTTTGCGGGCAGGCCCGGGGACGGGCCGATGACAGCGAAGTCTGGCTGTGGCTGTCCCGCCAACCACGAAAGGCCTGGTTCCAGGCTCACGGCAGCCCCTGGATCATTGCCGCCGCGGATCTGGCGGCTGAAGCCTGGCAGGCTGGGGAGAAGCGGCTGTCGGCGGCAACGCTGGCCTCGCGGCTGGATGCACCGCCGGACGTCATGGACGCGTTTCTGACTGTCGAGGACGCCTGGCATTCGGCGTTGAAAATTCTGGATTAGCAACAGAGGATCGGGAAAGGCCATGGCTATCACCCTGACCGAATCGGCGGCCGAGCGGGTCGCCAGTCACCTGGAAAAGCGCGGACATGGTATTGGCCTGCGTCTGGGTATCAAGCGGACCGGCTGTTCGGGCTGGGCCTATGTGATTGATTATGCGGACGAAAGTGGCGACGATGACGTGATCTTCGAGGATCACGGCGTCAAAGTCGTGGTTGACCGTGAGCATCTTTCCTATCTGGACGGGACCGAGCTCGACTATGTTCGCGAGGGCATCAATGAGGCCTTCAAGTTCCGCAATCCCAACGTCAAGGACGAGTGCGGCTGCGGCGAGAGCTTCACCGTCTGAGCGAGTCTTTCCAGTTGCCCGCCCGGAAAACCGCCTTCCGTGGCGGGTTTTCATTGCCGCGCCCCGGCGTGCACGGGTACCATAAGCGGCTTGGCCCGCTCTTTGTGCCCCTGGGGCGTTGGAGGGCTGGGGCCCGACTGTCGCAATCAAACCAAATTCAGCAGGAGAAAACGGAATGGCCGTGGAACGCACCCTGTCCATCATCAAGCCCGACGGCGTGGAAAAGAACATCATCGGCGAAGTCTACAGCCGCTTTGAAAAGGCGGGCCTGAAAGTCGTCGCCGCCCGCATGCTGCATCTCAGCCAGGAACAGGCCGAGGGTTTTTATGCGGTGCACAGCGAACGGCCCTTTTTCAATGACCTGGTCAAGTTCATGACCTCCGGCCCGGTGATGGTCCAGGTGCTGGAAGGTGACAATGCCATTGCCCGCAATCGCGAGCTGATGGGGGCCACCAACCCTGCCGAAGCCGAGCCCGGAACCATCCGTGCTGATTTTGCCCAGACAATCGACGCCAATGTGGTGCATGGTTCCGATGGTGCCGACACCGCCCGCACGGAGATTGATTTCTTCTTCAAGCCGGAAGAAATCCACTCGCGTTGAGTCGGGATGAAGGCCTCCGCGTGACGGGGGTGGAGAAGTGAACGGTGGCGGAGTACCTGAAGAATAATCTGCTGGGAATGGACCGGGCCGGCCTTGAGGCCTATTTCGAGCGCCTTGGGGAAAAACCGTTTCGCGCCCGGCAGATCATGAAATGGATCTATCAACAGGGGGAAACGGATTTCTCCCGCATGACCGACCTGAGTGTTCGCTTACGGGAGCTTCTGCAGGAAACCGCCGAAGTTCGCGCCCCGGAAGTCCTGTCCGATCATCTGTCCCGGGATGGGACCCGAAAGTGGCTGATGCGGATGGGGTCGGGGAACGCCATCGAAACCGTCTTCATTCCCGAGGAAGGCCGCGGCACGCTTTGCATATCCTCCCAGGTGGGTTGTGCCCTGGATTGCCAGTTCTGCGCCACGGCGGAACAGGGCTTCAACCGCAATCTCACCACCGCCGAGATCATTGGCCAGGTCTGGCATGTGAATCGCCTGCTGGGCCGTGACGAGAAAAACGCCAAGCGCCTCACCAATGTGGTGCTCATGGGCATGGGCGAGCCCCTGGCCAACTTCCGCAATGTCTTGCCGGCGGTCAATCTGATGCTGGACGACATGGCCTTCGGCCTGTCCAAGCGTCGAGTGACCCTCAGCACCTCCGGCGTGGTGTCCAATCTCTATCGTTTTGCCGAGCAATCCGAGGCGGCATTGGCCGTATCCCTGCATGCGCCTTTCGATGAGCTGCGTGACGAGATCGTCCCCATCAATCGAAAGTGGCCACTGGCGGAATTGATGACGGCCTGCCGCTACTACATCGAAAAGCATCCCGGGCGTCATATCACCTGGGAGTACGTCATGCTGGACGGCGTCAATGACGGTGACCAGCACGCCCGGGCAATGGCCCGCCTGCTTGCCGGCATCCCGTCCAAGATCAATTTGATCCCCTTCAATCCCTATCCCGGGGCACGATACCGGCGGTCCAGTGATGCCCGTATTCAGCGCTTCCGTGAGATATTGCAGGCGAAGGGATACAACGTCATTACCCGCAAGACGCGGGGGGATGATATTGATGCGGCCTGTGGCCAGTTGGCCGGACAGGTCAAGGACCGAAGCCGTCGCCAGGAGCGGCGGGCGGCTGCGAGAGAGGGGATAGCCTCATGATTGCTGGATCGAAGACCGTTGGTACGCTTTCACCGGTAGTACTTGTCTTGGCGGCAATGTTCCTCGCGGCCTGCGCCGGGGGGCAATCCCGTGCCGACACGGATGATCAGGAGGCGGCCCTGAGTCACCTTCAACTGGGCATCCACTACATGCGCCAGGGGCGGCTTAACATGGCCAAGGAGAAAATGGAGGAGTCCCTCCGTTTTGATAACCGCAACGCCATGGCCCATGCCACCATCGCCTTGCTTTATGAGCAGATAGAAGATCAGCGCATGGCCCAGCGCCATTATCGTCGGGCCTTGCGCCTGGATGGTGACGACCCGGCGATTCGCAATACCTACGGTACCTATCTTTGCCGCCAGGGCGAGTACCGGGAAGCCGAAGAAGAGCTGGTCAAGGCAGCCCGTAATCGTCTCTATGACACGCCGGAGGTAGCCTGGACCAATGCCGGTGCCTGTGTTCGCCGTATTCCCGATCTGGAGGCCGCGGAGGAGTATTTCCGCAATGCCATTCGGGCCAGGCCGGATTTCACCGATGCCCTCTGGCATCTGGCTGACATGCAGTACGAGCGTGGCGAGTACCTGAGCGCCCGGGCATTCTTCCAGCGCATGGCCGAGCATGGCGATATGGAGCCCGGCGCCATTCTGCTGGGGGTGAAGATCGAGGATGCCCTGGGGGACCGTGACGAGGCCGAGCGTTATGCTGCCCTGCTGAAGCGCCAGCATCCGGACTCGGAACACGCCGATCGATTGGCGGAGCTTGGATATGACTGATGAGCCATCCCGGGGGGGATCGAGCGACAATCAGGAGCGGCCGCCGGATGGTTCGCCGGGGCCGGGTAGCCGCCTGCGGGATCAGCGGGAATCCCTGGGGCTGACCCTTGAGCAGGTGGGGCAGGAACTACGCATACTGCCGAGCATTCTGCGGGCCCTGGAGGAGGACCGTTTCGAGGTGCTCGAAGCGCCAATTTTCGTGCGCGGTCATCTGAGAAACTATGCCCGTCTGTTGGATCTCCCAGCGGAAGAAATCGTTGACGCCTACAACGCCACACTGCCGTCGGATTCCCAGCCGGCGTTGGAGCTGCGGGGTAATGCCGGGCCGGCCATGGATTCGGGAACTCCCGCCTGGGTATTTACCGTGGCCTGGATCGTGGTCCTGGCCATGCTGGTGATGGGGGGGCTGTGGTGGTACGCCGGGCCTCACCGTGAGCCGGTCAGCGCACTTGATGAAGCCGAGGAGCGGGTTGAGCCGGTGGCCGAGCGAGACGAGGCTGTCGAGACGGTAGAAGATTCCCCGCTTACCGAAGAGATTGACGAGGGTCGGGCGGAGCCGGAGGAGATCGAAGCGGAGCCGTCAGCAGTTGCCGAGATGGAAGAGGAAAGCCCGGCGGCTGACCCGGAGCAGGAGCCGGTGGCGGAAGCGGATGAAACCCTGCCCGCCGCAGCCGAGCTGCTTGAGCCGGAAGTGGTGGCGCCTGATGAGCCTGTGGCGGATGTCATTGACGAGGAAGGCAGTCGCAGTCTGACGGTGATCCTCGATGATGACTCCTGGATCGAGATCTACGATGATCGCGATCAGCGACTCTATTACGGCCTGGCCCGGGAAGGTGAGCGAGTCGAGGTGGCGGGCCTCGCGCCGATCAGTATCTTCATGGGCAATGCCCCGGCGGTCAGCCTGGAGGTGGATGGGGAAGTCTGGGAGTTTGGCGACCGCATCCGTCGTGACAACACCGCTCGGATTACCGTAACGCCCTGATTGTTCTGTGTAATTGCTGCTCCCTGTGCGACAGCCTGGCCTGATTCGCACGGGTAACTGGATTTTGAGGAGAGAACGTGTCCAAGGGAATTCAGCCCGTACGGGGAATGAATGACATTCTGCCGGAGGACAGTCCTTACTGGCAGGCCGTGGAAGACACGGCCCGGGCCGTGTTCGAGGAGTACGGCTATCAGGAAATCCGCATGCCCATCGTGGAGCGGACGGAACTGTTCGTGCGCTCCATCGGTGAAGTCACCGATGTGGTGGAAAAGGAAATGTACACCTTCGAGGATCGCAGCGGCGACAGTCTGACACTGCGGCCCGAAGGGACGGCCAGTTGTGTCCGGGCGGGCATGAGCCACGGTCTGTTTCATAACCAGATTCAGCGACTGTGGTACCAGGGACCCATGTTTCGGCATGAACGCCCCCAGAAAGGCCGTTATCGGCAGTTCCACCAGCTGGGGGTGGAGGCCTATGGCCTGGAAGGGCCGGATATCGATGCCGAGATGCTCATGCTCACCGCCCGCCTTTGGCGGCGCCTGGGTCTCGACAGTGTCAGGCTCAAGCTCAATTCCTTGGGCAATCCCGAGGCCCGCCGGGCCTATCGGGAAAAATTGGTGAGTTATTTCAGTGAGTTCAGGGATCGTCTGGACGAAGACAGCCGGCGGCGGCTGGAGAGTAATCCCCTGCGGATTCTGGACTCCAAGAATCCGGATCTGGCCGAGATCATCGCCGATGCGCCCAGTATCCTGGATCACCTGGATGAGGAATCACGGCAGCATTTCGACAAGCTGCGGCGCTTGCTCGATGCACAGGGTATCGAGTACGAGGTGGATCCCCGACTGGTCCGCGGTCTGGATTATTATTCGCGGACCGTGTTCGAGTGGACAACCGACCGCCTGGGGGCTCAGGATGCAGTCTGCAGCGGGGGGCGCTATGATTTCCTGGTTTCACAACTGGGCGGTCGCCATGTGCCGGCCGTGGGTTGGGCACTGGGGATGGAGCGACTGATTGCACTGCTCGCCCTCGGTGATGAGGCGCCCCGGCGGGATAGCCGGCCCCACGCTTATCTGGCCATGATGGGCGAGGAAGCCGAACAGCTCGGCTGGCGGCTTGCGGAGTCTCTGCGGGATGAGCTGCCGGGTCTGCGATTGACGGTTCATTGTGGCGGGGGCAGCTTCAAATCCCAGTTGAAAAAGGCCGATCGCAGCGGGGCGGAGCTGGCCCTGATCCTTGGCGAAACCGAGATTCGGCAGGGTCGCGTGGGCATCAAGCCCCTGCGCTCGGGTGAAGAGCAATTCGAGGTGGATCAGGCCAAGCTGGCGGATCTGCTGCGCGAAAGACTTGATTGAAGAGAGAGGAAACTCGTGTTTAGTTCAGACGAAGAAGCAATTGACGCAGTAAAACGCTGGTGGCGGGAAAACGGTGCCTTCGTGATTG
Organism: Natronospira elongata; assembly: GCF_034931365.1. Classification (NCBI taxonomy): domain Bacteria; kingdom Pseudomonadati; phylum Pseudomonadota; class Gammaproteobacteria; order Natronospirales; family Natronospiraceae; genus Natronospira; species Natronospira elongata. Next base: position 13,499 of record NZ_JAYGII010000010.1, on the reverse strand, counting down.
CCGGTCTGGTGATCGGTGTTGCCCTGATTGCCGGTTGGCGTTTCTGGCAGGCCTCCATGGAGACCCAGGCCGCGGAAGCCGGCAACAGGGTGGAGCAGGTCAATATGGCCGCCGAGATGGGGGACTTTGATCAGGCGGCCACCCTGGCGGATGAATTGCTGGCCGATTATCGACGCACCTCCCAGGCTGCCCATGGCGCACTTCGGGTGGCAGCGCTGGCTGTGGACACCGGTCGCCTGGAAGAGGCCGCTGATTACCTGCGCTGGGCGGTGGATAATGGCCGCGACCAGGAACTTGCGAAACTGGCCAGGGTCCGTTTGGCGAGGGTGTACGTCGCCCTGGACGACCCCCAGTCGGCCCTGGATGTGCTGGATGGTGTTGATCCCGGGCGCTACGTGGCTCTGTTCGAGGAAGCCCGTGGCGATGCCCTGTTGGCGGCCGGGGAGCCGGCGGCGGCCCGCGAGGCCTACGGCCGGGCCCTGGATGCTGACAATGACGAGTTCGGTGCCAGTGCGGCACTGGAAATGAAGTATCACGACCTGGCCGGGTACCAAGACTGATGCCAAGCCTTTTCAGTAGAACGACTAAGCGAATTGCCCTGCTGCTCATTGCCACCGCTGCTCTGGCTGCCTGTGCCCAGCAGAGTGCCATTGAAGAGCCCCGGGACCTGGAGCGTTTTGAGGCCCGCTACGATGTAGAGCGGCTTTGGAGTGCGCGGGCGGGTGGTTCCGAAGAGCGTCTGTTTCTCGGGCTTCGCCCCGCCTCTGATGGTGAACGGGTTTATATTGCCGGGCACAATGGTCGCGTCCAGGCGGTAAACGCCGAGACCGGTCGGCGTATCTGGCAGGTGGACCTGGATGCGCCCCTCGCCGGTGGGCCCAGTCTGGCCGAGGGTCGCCTGATCGTCGGCAGCCTGGACGGGCGGGTCTTCAGCCTTCGCACCGAGGATGGTGATGTGCGTTGGCGTGAGCGCGTGAATGGCGAAATCGTGACACCGCCGGCCGTCGCGCGCGGCTATGTGGTGGTCAAGTCCGGAAATGGTTACGTCCACGGTCTTTCCCTGTCCGATGGCGGTGAGTTGTGGTCCCGCTCGGAAGAGGTGCCACCGCTCAAGATGCGGGGCAACACCAGCCCGATCATTCGGGGCAGTCGCGTCCTAGTCGGTTTCGACAATGGTCAGGTTCGCGCTTACGGTGTTCGCGACGGGCAGAACCAGTGGTCACAGATGGTAGGCATCTCCGCCGGGCGGAATGAGCTTGAGCAGATTGCCGATATTGCCCCTTTCATGGCCGCCTCCGATGACACCGTCTACGCGGTTTCCGCCTCCGATCGCATGGCGGCAGTGAGCCTCAGTGGCTCCCAGCGCTGGGAGCGGGATATTGGCAGCCTTGCCGGGCTCGATATTGATGATGACCTGGTCTATGTCACCGACCGCCACTCCGAAGTCCACGGTCTCAATCGCCGGGACGGCACCAGTGTCTGGCTTCAGGATGCCATGCGTGCTCGACAGATGACCGCGCCAGTGGTCTATCAGGACACGGTCGCCGTGGCGGATCTGGAAGGCTATGTCCATTTCCTGTCCGCTGACGGTGGTGAGCTGGTTGCCCGGGAGCGGATGAGCCGCAACCGGATCAACATGGCGCCTCTGGCCGTGGGCGACAAACTGATTGTCCAGGATGGCGAGGGGCGTGTACGCGCCTATCGACTCAAGGCCAGGGACTGAGGCCACCGCCCCATGCTGCCCGTCGTCGCACTGCTTGGCCGCCCCAATGTGGGCAAGTCCACCCTGTTCAATCAGTTGACGGGCACCCGTGATGCCCTGGTGGCGGATACGCCGGGGCTCACCCGGGACCGCCATTACGGCATCGGCCGGTCTGGAGACCGTCCCTTCATCGTGATCGACACCGGCGGCATGGGTGAAGCCGAAGCCCCGGTGGAAAGCCTGATGGAGCAACAAAGCCTGCGGGCCCTGGAAGAGGCCGATGTGGCCATTTTCGTGGTGGACGGCCGCCAGGGACTGACGCCTGCCGACGAAGAACTGGCTCGTGCCTTCCGACGCCAGAACAAGCCCGTGGTGGTGGCGGTAAACAAGGCCGAAGGCCAGGCCCGGGATGCTGCGGTAGCCGAATTCCATGCCCTGGCAATGGGCCAGCCGCGCGCCATTTCGGCCTCTCTTGGTCGCGGCATTGTCCCCCTGATGGAAGAAGTGCTATCCCATGTGCCCAGTCGGGAAGGGGAGGATGACTGGCACGAGGATGGTATCCGCGTGGCGGTTATCGGTCGCCCCAATGTGGGCAAGTCCACCCTGATAAATCGATGGCTGGGCGAGGAGCGCATGGTCGCGGCGGATGAGCCGGGTACCACCCGGGACGCGGTGCGCGTTCCCTTTCGCCGTGACGGCCGGGACTATGTGCTTGTGGATACTGCCGGGGTACGTCGTCGTGCCCGGGTGGAGGAGTACATCGAAAAGCTCAGCGTGGTGAAGACCCTCCAGGCCATTGAAGACGCCCATGTAGTGGTCGCGCTCGTGGATGGCTCCGAAGGGGTGACTGACCAGGATGCCTCCCTGATGGGGCTGGCCCTGGAGGCCGGCCGGGCCGTGGTGGTGGCCATCAACAAATGGGACGGTCTCAGTCCGGACAGGCGCGAACGCACCCGGACCGAGATGGACCTCAAGCTGCCCTTCATGACCTTTGCACCCCATCACCATATTTCCGCGAAGCATGGCACCGGTGTGGGTGAGCTGCTGGCTTCCGTGGATACGGTGTGGGAGGCGGCCAACCGTGACATGCCCACCTCCGAGCTCACCCGAGCCCTGGAAGACGCGGTATCCCGTCATGCGCCACCGGTGGCACGAGGGCATCGGATCAAACTCCGTTATGCCCACCAGGGGGGCAAGAATCCCCCGGTGATTGTTGTTCACGGTAACCAGACCGAGCGCACCCCCAAGGCCTATCGTCGGTACCTGGAAAACTATTTTCGGCAGACTTTCTCTCTTCAGGGCACACCGATCAGGATCGAGTTCAAGAGCAGCGACAATCCCTTCAAGGACAAGAAGAACAAACTCACCGACCGCCAGATTCAGAAACGCAAACGCCTGAAGAGGCATGTGAAGAAATAAGTGCCGTATTGGGGCAGGGTGCCTATGGCAGCAAGCGATGACGTGATCATTATCGGTGCCGGCCACAACGGCCTCACCTGCGCCTGCTATCTGGCCCGGGCCGGTTTGTCGGTCCGCGTGCTGGAGCGCCGCCACGTGGTGGGGGGTGCGGCAGTGACCGAGGAATTCTATCCCGGTTTCCGTAATTCCACCGCCAGCTATACAGTCAGTCTTCTCAACCCCAAGGTCATTCGGGACCTGGGCCTGCACGAGCATGGCCTCAGGATTGTCGAGCGGCCGCTGTCCAACTTCCTGCCCCTGGAAAACGGAGATGCCCTGTCCCTGGGGGCCACCGAGAAAGACACCCTGGCCGATGTGGCCCGTTTTTCCAGCCAGGATGCCAGGCGCCTGCCTGAGTTCGAGCGCATGTTGTCTGCCGCTGCCGCTGCCCTGCGGGAGATGATTCTGCAGACCCCGCCCAATGTGGGAGGCGGGTTGACGGATCTGATCCATGCCCTTCGGGATGGCCGTCAGTTCGCCCGCATGAGTGCCGAGGCGAGACGGGATCTGCTCGCCCTGTTTACCCGCAGTGCCACGGACATTCTGGACCAATGGTTCGAGTCCGAGCCCATCAAGGCCATTCTTGGTTTTGACAGTATTGTCGGCAACTATGCCAGCCCGGACACCCCGGGGTCGGCCTATGTCCTGTTGCACCACGTCTTTGGCGAGGTGAACGGCAAGCCGGGCGCATGGGGCCATGCCATCGGTGGCATGGGCGCCATCACCCAGGCCATGGCCCGCGAAGCCGAGCGGCTGGGGGTCGTGATCGAGACCGAGGCGGCGGTTGACCGGGTCAGGACAAACCAGGGCAGGGTCAGCGGGGTGGAACTGGAGGATGGTCGATTCCTGCCTGCACGCCGGGTCGCGGCCAATATCGGGCCCAAGCTGCTCTACCTGAAATTGATGGACGAGTCGGACCTGCCTGCCGGGTTTCAGAAAAGAATGCAGGCCTATCGCTGTGCTTCCGGCACTTTCCGGATGAATGTGGCCCTGTCGGAGCTGCCGCGTTTCACGGCCATGCCCGAAGCCGGTCCCCATCTGTCATCGGGCATCGTCATGGCGCCCAGCCTGGAGTATATGGACCGTGCCTGGCGGGATGCACGAGACAGCGGCATTGCCCGGCGACCGGTGGTGGAAATGCTCATCCCCAGTACCCTGGATGACAGTCTGGCACCGGCCGGCAAGCACGTGGCCAGTCTCTTTTGTCAGCATTTCGCGCCGGAGGGCCCTGCCGGCGGGTGGACAGACGAGGCCCGAGAACAGGCAGCCGAGGCAGTGATCCGAACGGTCACCGAGTTCGCACCCAACTTCCGGGACAGTCTGTTGGGCTACATGGCCCTCAGCCCGGCTGACCTGGAGGCCCGTTTCGGTCTGGTGGGTGGCGATATCTTCCACGGCGCCCTGCAACTGGATCAGCTCTATTCCGCCCGCCCCATGCTGGGTTATGGTGATTATCGCGGGCCGGTGAAAGGGCTTTATCACTGCGGCTCCGGTGCCCACCCTGGTGGCGGCGTCACCGGTGCACCCGGCCATAATGCGGCCCGCGAGATTCTGCGTGACCGGCGCTGGTTCGGGCGCCATTGAAAAGAGGGCGGCCATGTTGAGACGAATCGTGGATCGAACAGGGGAGCAATGGGATATCGCCCGCGGCCATGAGTCCTACGGGGCCATGGTAATCCTCTTCTGCCGCTGTTCCGACAATCTCGTCATGAAGTCCTATATGTTCGCTGACAATGCAATGGCGGCCGACGCGGAAATCGACGGGCTGAGTGACGAGGACCTGCTGTCCCGACTGGACGAGGCCGAAGCGGGCCCCTGATCTGGAATTCAAGGCATGAGGAGATTTTGATGCAGCCCAGTAGATCCGGCACGGTGGAAGGACGTCCCATCGCGGTATTCGATGATCTTCTGCCCCTGGAGCAGATTCGTCAGTTGTTCTCGGTCCTGACTCGCAGCGGTTTCACCAAGGATGAAGCCGCGCGTTCCGATACCAGCCAGTTCACCCATTGGGCTGCCAATGTGGATCAGCCCGAAGTGCTGCCCATTTTCAAGCCCACCATTGAAGCCGCTCGATGGTTTGGTCAGACCTCGGGGCGGGCCTATCGGGTCTACCGCAGTTACTGCAATTACGCCGGCTTTGGGGATGTACTGTTCACCCACACGGACTGTCTGCCGGACCAGCATGAATTGACCGGTCTCTGGTTCATTGCCCCGGAATGGGATGTGGAGTGGGGCGGGGAAACCCTGTTCTTCAATGAGGACAAGGATGCGGAATTTGTCGTCAGCCCCCGCCCCGGTCGTCTGGTGCTCTTTGACGGCGCGATCCTGCACGCCGGCCGGCCCCCGTCCCGCATCTGTCACATGCCCCGATATACCTTCGCCTTCAAGCTTGAGCCCTATCAGCCCAGCCGCTAGGGGTGGAGGCAGGGTTGATCCGTTCTGCCAACAAAAAAGCCCGGCCGATGGCCGGGCTTTTTTCGTCTTGCGCGGCGATGAGCCCCTGAATCAGGCTTCTTCGTCGGCGCCATCGGGCTGACCGCTTTCCAGCTCCGTTTCGGAGGCATCACGCACTCCGGCAATCTTGACGTCGAAATGCAGGGTCTGGCCGGCGAGGGGGTGGTTGGCGTCGATCAGGACCTTGTCATCCCGCAGCTCCACCACGGTGATGATCTGGGCGCCTTGCTCACCCACGGCCTGGAAACGCATGCCGGGCTCGATCTCGGCGTCAGCCTGGAAGATGTCGCGCGGCACTTCCTGCTGGAGCTCGTCGGTCCGCTCACCGTAGCCGTCTTCCGGCTGCACGGTCACTTCACCGCTGTCGCCCTCTTTCCAGCCCTCGATGCCCTTTTCCAGGCCGGGGATGATGGATTGGGTGCCGTGAACAAAGGCCAGGGGCTCTCGGCCTTCGGAGCTGTCCAGGACATTGCCCTCGGTGTCTTTGAGGGTGTATTCGATTGAGACCACGCGCTTGTTGGCGACTTCCATTGAAACCTCTTGAATATTCATTCTGAAAAAAAGGACCGCTCAGCGTGACATCCCGCCAGGGCCGCGTAAAGCCCGGGCTTCACCGTTCGTCCAGAAAGCGCTGTAACGGCCCCCATGGACTCCATTCAGGTAGCTGGGAGCCCGGCCTGAGGGCCCGGAAAAGGCGGGGACTGGCAATCCCGACCCCCATCCCCGACAATGTCGCGTTTTGATACTGGCAGGAAAAGAGTGACCGTGACTGAATTGCCGGCAACAAAAAGCATTGTCTTGCCCCACCCCCTGCGGACCTGGTGCGGCGATACCCTGGAGGGGGTTCAGCAGGTCTATGAAACCTGGGGGCAGCCTCGTGGCAATGGTGACAACACTCTGGTGATATTCACGGGCCTGTCGCCCAGTGCCCATGCCGCTTCCTCGGCCGCCGATCCCGAGGAGGGATGGTGGGAGGCCATGATTGGCCCGGGTCGCCCCATTGATACCGATCACTGGCACGTGATCTGCTTCAACTCTCTTGGCAGTTGTTTCGGCTCTACCGGACCCGGCAGTGTCAATCCGGCGACGGGCCAGCCCTGGCGGCTGGATTTTCCTGAACTGCGGGTCGAGGATATTGCCGCTGCCGCGCATGCGGCCCTGATGGAAATGGGGCTTGAGCGGGTGCATGGGGTGATTGGCCCTTCCATGGGGGGGATGACAGCGCTGGCCTTTCTGCTGCGCTACCCTGGTGTTGCCCGTCATTTTCTGAGCATCTCCTCCGCATTGCGGGCACTGCCCTTCGCCATCGCCATTCGTTCCCTGCAGCGCGAGGCCATCCGCAGTGATCCGGCCTGGCAGGGGGGCAATTACCATCCCGAGCAACCGCCGGTTACCGGCATGCGGCTGGCCCGCAAGCTGGGCATGATTTCCTATCGCTCCGCCGGGGAGTGGGTCGAGCGTTTCGGTCGTCGGATGATGGCCGAGCCGGACCCGGGGTTCGGACCGCGCTTCGAGATAGAGTCCTATCTGGAGGCCCAGGCCGATCGCTTCGTGGGTGGCTTCGACCCCAACTGCTACATCTATCTGTCCCGGGCCATGGATCTTTTTGATGTGGATGAGCATGCGGGGGAAGGGCAGGATGCACTCGGTGTGCTCGACTATCTCGGTTCCGCGGCGGTGGTGGGTGTGGACAGTGACATTCTGTTCCCGGCACAGCAGCAAAGGGCCCTGGCCGAAGGGCTTGAGCGTGTCGGCATTCCGGTGAGTTATAGTGAACTGGCCTCCATCCAGGGACATGATGCCTTTCTGGTCGACCATGACCGCTTCGGACCGGTGATCGCTGATTATCTTGAAAAGATTCGAGGAGCCTGACCATGACCACTGACTATGCCGTCGACAAGGCCCAAAGCGAGCCAGGATTCGACTTTCCCGGCGCTGCCGAATTGATCGACACGGTGGCTGACGCGGTTCGGGAAAAGGAGCCGGATCGGATTGCCGATCAGGTCAAAAAGGGGCTCTGCCGTCTGATATCCAGCGCAGAATTTCAACTGCCCCGGGCCTTCATGGAGGCTGCCGAGGATCATTATGCCCGCCGCCTGGTTTATCGTGACCCTGAAGGCCGATTCAGCATTGTCGCCATGACCTGGGGGGTAGGGCAGGGCACCCCATTGCATGATCACTGTGGACTCTGGTGCGTGGAAGGGGTCTGCCATGGCCGAATCCGCATTGAACAGTATCAGCACCGGGAGTCCCGGGACGGGCTTGAGCGATTCCGTCTGGAGGAAATCATTTCCTCGGAGACCGGCGGCGCCGGCTGCCTGATCCCGCCTCATGAGCACCACCGCATCCTCAATGACCGGGAAGATGATGTGGCGGTCACCTTGCACATCTACGGAGGCGATATGGAAAGCTGCAATATCTTCCTGCCCGAATCCGGTGACTGGTACCGCAAGGAAAGTCGTAGTCTCCAGTTTGATGCCTGACAGCCGTCCATGGGCTTTCGTCATCCGGTCCAGGTCCTCCATGGGGTCAGCGCCTATTGCTTGATGCTGGTCCTGAGTCTGGGCCTGCTGTGGCTGGCCCAGTGGTTCGGGGGACTACCCGCCGCCTTTGCCCGCGTGGGCGCCATGCAAGTGGCCTGTCTGCTGACCATTGCCCTGGTCGTTGGCACGGGTCGTCTTGCCATTGCTCCCACACTGGGCCTCGCGAGATGTTCCTGGTCGTCTCTGGTCGCCGCCCTGTTGCTGGGAGGGGGCTTGATGGTCCTGGTGGCGGCCACCCTGGCCCGTCTCTACTACCTGGGAGAGGCCGAGGACCATGCTCGCGCAGTGGATGAAGTACTGGGCGAGGCACGGGTGCAATTGGGCGGCCTGACCCTGGCGCTGATGGTGGTTGCCTTCGCTCCCCTGAGTGAAGAGCTGCTGTTCCGCGGGCTGATTCTGCGCGGCATGCTTGATCGATTCCCGCCCTGGGCCGCCGTGCTGGTCACCACGGTGCTGTTTGCCATGCTTCACGCCCATCCGGTTCATTCCCTGGTGACCGGGGTTCTGGGCCTGGCCTGCGCCATTGTCGTCATCCGCCAGGGCAGTATCTGGCCCGCGGTCATCATGCATGCCGCCTGGAACGGTTCGGCCATGTTGATGGACGAAACCGGGGTGCCGGGTGTGCTGCCGTTGTGGACGATTGCGCCCGCATTGGTCATGATAGGTGGCGGAATTCTACTCATGGGCCGTCGCTGAACGGCAAAGGAAGCGGAACATGGCTTACTGGTCAATGGATGAGTTCAGTGGACGTTTCCACACCGAACCCGAGGACACGGTGGTGGTGGACGATGCTGCCATCGACGAAGTGGGCCTGGCCACCGGCGATCCCATTGCCATTCCCGCGCCGGGCCGTCAGGTCATGGAAAAGGCGCATCGGGAATTGCGCCGTAGCTGGGTGACGGGTGGTGTGGTATTCCAGGCCTGGGACCTGGACGACAGCGAGGCTCCGGACGACGATGAGGACCCGGGGCCGGAAACCGTCATCAGCCTGCTGTGGAGCCTGGCCGACAACCAGGATTTGCCGGCGGACATCGCCGGCTGTTCCATCGCCTGGCTGGCCGATGCAAGGATCTGGTCCGAAAGCACCCAGCAGTTCGGTGATGCCCTTTATCGTGCTCTGCGCGATGGTGGGGTTCTTGGCGACGGGCTGGAAGCCGACCATGCCCGCCAATTGACCGAGGACTATCTGCAGGCCCTATTTGACGACAGCGAAGAGGATGACCTCTTCCTGTTCGGTCTCGATCCCGGCTTCTCCTGCTGGTTCTGCGACGGCGAATACGATATTGCCTACGCCATGATCAATCTGGACGCGGGCTGGTTTGCCCTGTTCCTGGCGACGGACAGTGAAGATTGAGGGTGGATTGACGGTTAGGGGTGAGGAGTAAGGGGTTAGGGGGTAGGAGGGAAACCGGCCTTTGGCCGGTTTTTTCTTTCCCCTGACTTCTAACCCCTCACCCCTCACTCCACATCAAGCGGCGACTCATCCTCAAGAAAATACCGTGGATTCACCATGGTATTCCCCAGCGACACCGACCAGTGCAGATGAGGGCCGGTAACTCGCCCGGTCATGCCCACCTTGCCGACCAGATCATCGGTCTCCAGGGTGTCGCCGGTTTCGACACTGATCTCGTCCATATGGGCAAACATGGAAATGAGGCCCTGGCCGTGGTCCAGAAAGACCGTCTTGCCGTTGAAATAGAAATGCCCGGTCTCGATCACCTTGCCGGGGGCGGGCGCGTGGATGGGCGTGCCGGTGGCGCCGGCAATGTCCACGCCGCTGTGTGGATTCCGGCGCTGGTCATTGATATAGCGCTGCAGGCCGAAGGCGCTGGTCTGGCGATTCTTCACCGGTAGCTGGAATCGGATGGGGACGTCATCCTGGTCGCTGTGGGTGGCCAGGGCGCGCCGAATGCGCGGTCGTTCCCGTCCAATGCGCTCCAGCGCTTCTTCATCGGGCGTCACCATGCGCTCATCGGCGATGGTGATCCGCGACTCGGCATATTCCTTGGGTTCCACTTGAAAATGTCGGGTTTCCCATCCACCCCCATCGCGGCGCAGGCGATAGGACTGTTCACCGGGGCTCGTGGACAGGGGAACGCCCAGCAGGGCGCGGTAGCCTCCCTCTCGAGGAATGACCAGAACATCCCGGTCCCGATAGCGAAGCTCGGGCCGGCCATTACCCTCGTCTGGAAGGTCGATGACCTTCACACCCCCCGGTACCGGCATATTGCGCGGCAGGTCCGCCAGACTGGTGCCGGACAGACTCAGAAAAGCCATTGCCAGGCAGAACAGCAAAGCTCGCTTCATTGCGATTCATCCTCTCTTTGCACTTCGATCACGTGAGCGCTTACCCGTCCCCGAGCCAGGCGGGCCCGGATCTCATCCCCGGCCATCAACTGGTCGGCATTCCGAATAATACCCCCATCCGGGGATTCCACAATGGCGTAACCGCGTTCCAGGGTCGCCAGGGGGCTGACGGTATGCAGGGTGCGGGCCAGGGCACCGAGCTTTTGCCGTTGCTGTCCGCAGCGGCGTTCCATGGCGCGAATCATCCGTTGCCGCAGTTCCTGCAGGCGTTGCTTGCTGCGGTCGAGCCCCACCGCGGGGCTGGCCAGTTGCAGGCGTTCCCGCAGGTGGTTCAGGCGGCGATATTCATCGTTCAGGCGACGGCGGATGATTCGCCCGGCGCGTCGCTCCAGTTCGTCCAGCCGTTGAGCCTGCTGTTGCAGGTATTGTCCGGGATGGCGCAGGGACAGGCGACGTTGCAGTGTTGTCACCCGCTCACGGGATTGTTGCAGGCGTGCGTTTATCGCCCGCTCAAGACGTTGTTCTCGCTGACGCAGCCACTGCACCCATTCAGTGCTGTCGGGGCTGACTGCCTCCGCTGCGCCGGTGGGGGTGGGGGCGCGGTAGTCGGCGGCAAAATCGGCGATGGTGAAGTCCACTTCATGGCCGACGCCGGCCACCACGGGAATGGGGCAGGCACGGATGGCACGGGCCACCACTTCCTCGTTGAAGGACCAGAGGTCTTCCAGGGAGCCACCGCCCCGGGCCAGCAGGATGACATCACATTCTTCTCGGCGGCCCGCCGTTGACAGCATGGCGGCAATCTTCTCGGCCGCGCCGTCCCCCTGAACCGGGACCGGATAGACGATGACCTCGCCCATGGGATAGCGCCGGCCAAGGGTTGTGATGATGTCGCGAATGGCTGCCCCGGTGGGGGAGGTGACCACCCCGATGCGGCGGGGCATGGCCGGCAGGGGGCGCTTGATGGCCTCATCGAACAGGCCCTCGGCGGCCAGTTTCTGCTTGAGCGCCTCAAAGGCCCTTTGCAGGGCACCCACCCCGGCCGGCTCCATGGCCTCGACCTTGAGCTGAAATTCCCCTCGAGCCTCGTACAGCCCCACCCGGGCGCGGACCAGGACCTTCTCCCCGTTCTCGGGACGAAAGCCCAGATTGCGCTGCTGGGGACGGAACATGGCGCAGCGGACCTGGGCGGACTCGTCCTTGAGGGAGAAATAGAGATGGCCGGAGGCCGGCCGCGCCAGATTGGATATCTCGCCCTCAATCCAGAGGGCCGGAAAGCCCTGTTCCAGGGCAAATCGCGCTTCCCGATTGAGTCGGGAAACGGTCCAGATCTGGGCGGGTTCCGGTGGTTGCAGCAGTGATCGGCTCATGCCGCCCAGTTTACCATTGCTCGCCCCTTCGCCATTGAGGGCCCGGCCCGCCGCTCTTTCCGGTAGCTCGCTTTACCCGGCCCCGTCGGGGCGCGTATAATTCGTCGATTAACTTTCCCGCCGGTAGCCTGTCTATCGGCCATGTCGACACACGGTCCGGGACGAATAACCCATGTCGATTCGCATCGCCCAGGAAGCCCTCACTTACGACGACGTCCTCCTTCTGCCCGCGCATTCCGAAGTGCTGCCCCACCAGGTGGACCTCTCCACCCGCTTCACCCGGGACATCAGCCTGAACATCCCGCTGGTTTCGGCGGCCATGGACACAGTGACGGAAGGCCGCCTGGCCATTGCCCTGGCCCAGGAAGGAGGCATCGGTGTCATCCACAAGAGCATGCCGCCCGAGGCCCAGGCCGCCGAGGTACGTTTCGTCAAGAAGTATGAAAGCGGTGTCATCAAGGACCCGATCACCGTCACCCCTGATCGCAGTATCCGTGAAGTGATGGAATTGACCCGGCGCCACGGTATTTCCGGTGTGCCGGTGGTGGATGACGAGGAGCTGGTGGGGATTGTCACCAGTCGTGATCTGCGCTTCGAAACCCATTACGACGAGCCTGTTTCCAGCATCATGACCGGCAAGAACAAGCTGGTGACGGTCAAGGAAGGGGCGAGCCGGGAAGCCATCCTGGAGAAGCTGCACGCCTTCCGGATCGAAAAAGTGCTGGTGGTCAACGATGACTTCAAGCTGCGCGGCATGATCACGGTCAAGGATATCCAGAAGGCCACCGACTTCCCCCATGCCTGCAAGGACGACCAGGGTCGCCTCCGTTGTGCGGCTGCCGTGGGCACTGGCGGGGACACGGACGAGCGCGTTGAACGGCTGGTCGAGGCCGGCGTGGACGTGATCGTGGTGGATACCTCCCATGGCCATAGCAAGGGCGTGCTGGATCGGGTTGCCCAGATCAAGAAACAGCACCCCGAGATGCAGGTGATTGGTGGCAATATCGTGACCGGTGATGCAGCCCGTGCCCTGGTGGATGCCGGCGCCGACGGGGTGAAGGTCGGTATTGGCCCCGGTTCCATCTGTACCACCCGGGTGGTGGCCGGCGTGGGCGTGCCTCAGGTGACCGCGGTGGGCAATGTGGCCAAGGCCCTGGAAGGCACTGGCGTGCCTCTGATTGCCGATGGCGGCGTGCGTTTTTCCGGTGACCTGGCCAAGGCCCTGGTGGCCGGCGCTCACAGCATCATGGTCGGGGGGCTGTTTGCCGGCACCGAGGAGAGCCCCGGCGAAGTGGAGCTCTACCACGGCCGCTCCTACAAGGCCTATCGCGGCATGGGCTCCATGGGGGCAATGGCCAGCCGCCACGGCTCTTCTGATCGTTACTTCCAGGACAAGACCGAGGAAGTGGAAAAACTGGTCCCGGAAGGGATCGAAGGCCGTGTTCCCTACAAGGGCCCCCTGTCTGCCATCGTTCACCAGATGATGGGCGGCGTGCGCGCCTCCATGGGCTATACCGGCTGTGCTTCCATTGAAGAGATGCGGACCAAGCCGGAGTTCGTGAAAATCACTGGCGCGGGGGTGAAGGAATCTCACGTCCACGACGTGACCATCACCAAGGAAGCCCCGAATTACAGAACAGAGTAAGCCGCGAGCTGCGAGTAGGA